>DOVJ01000207.1 GCA_003520145.1 Eubacterium sp. | reverse complement strand
AAGTTATCATCACTGCTCTGATCAAAGAGCACGCACGGATAATCCGACAGCTCCTCTATGGATATTTCGCTTAATCCCGCTAATTCGTGATCTTCCCACACATAAGCATAAGTTTCTCTTATCATAAGCGGTGTGAATTCAAGACCATATTCCTTAAAAAGCTTTTTTATGATGCCTTCACTCGATTCAGAAAATGATACGACACCTACCTCGCTCTTCATGCTCCGGACATCATCAAGAACCTCTCTGGTTTTCGTCTCATGTATGGTGAATACATATTTATCGGGTTCATACATCTTTATGACGTCTGCGAAAGCATTTATAGCGAAGTTATAGTGAAGGGTAGAAACTGAGAAGTGCTCCTTATCCTTGCCTCTCGCAAGATAACGTTCCTCAAGTATCTCATACTGCGAAGCAGCCTTTTTGGCATAGTTGACGAACTCACGACCTTCTTCCGTCAATATAACACCCTTATTAGTCCTGTCAAACAAAAGGATACCAAGTTCATCCTCAAGCTCACGTATGCTCTGAGACAGAGCAGGCTGAGAGACATAGAGATTCGTCGCCGCCTCCCTCATAGAAGAAGAAGAGGCAACCTCAAGCACATATTTGAGCTGAAGCATATTCATAAGATTATTCCTCCTTAAAGAGTTTTATTCAAGTCTCGCACCATAAGACTTGCGCGCTGGATTGCTCTGATATACAAGTAATGAAACCCTAATCCACCTACAAATCCGGTGACAAAGCGCCTTACATTCGTAGACTCCTTTATCTTCAGAAACTGGATAAGCCAGTCACAAAACATGACCCCACACATGACTACGGAACTATATACAAGCTTTACCCTCTTTGCAACAAACAAAACTGCAAAAGGAAATGCCAGAAATACCCCTGTACATCTGGCACATACCGGAAACTGATACCCTCTGATAAAAAAGCTTCGCTCAGGCATCTGATGGCAGCCCATAAGATGCCCGAATTCCATAGCTTTTATCCACATGTCATCAGCCTTACTCTTTTTATACATCATACTTTGCACTTTTTTCCGCAGTCTCTGCAAAACCAGTAATTAACAGTTCTAATCTTCTTGCCGCCACCGCATGCGCCACAAAGAATTCCTATCGGTCCAAGACACCAGTAACCGAGTAAACCAGACCCGACAGAAAAATCCTTTCCCTTAGTTCTGGTCTCACTGATGATCTGACCATTATTACTTCCACACCTTGGACATCTCATAATAATATACCTCCTCTTTTTCCACCATTACAAAAGATGATGTAAAGTAACAATCACAAGGACGATTCGCAAGATTTCGTCATACTTTTGCAGGCTGGCGCAAGTGCGGGCGAACTGTTTGCAAAATAACCACTGCTTGAAATCATAGGATAATAAAAGCCGATAATGTGTGCTTGCACACAATTATTGGCTTTTTATTATCCGTGTGACTGCGAAGCAGTCGCGCCCCACACATCGAGCATATAGATTGCGTAGCAATCGGTAAAGTGCTAGGCACGAATATGCGAGATGGTGTGGGGATTGCAAGCATCCTTGCGAGTTTTCGCGGAGCACTTGCAAATAAGCCGCCTGCAATAGTATAGAAATCGCCGCGTGTCATGGTGATTGTTACTTTACAGTTCCCTTTCCTTCAAACAATTCAGCGCCTTCACAAGATTCTTTGCCTTAAGAGGCACCCTGTATGTAACATCGTTATACAACTTGATAAGCAGCGCATCATCTTCAACAAGCTCCTCGCTGTCCTCTTCCTGATAAGGATCAACGAACTTAGAACGATATATGAGTTCCACCTGATCCCACGCTACGATATACACCTTAAAGAATATCATGAATGCAATGTAGCGCTCGCTAATAAGCATATTTCCACAGACATGTGCCCCATCAAATGCTTTGTCCACCTCTGGCTGACCTATATGATTCTTCTTCATGAAGTGCTTTACATGTATCTGATTCCTATCAGACATGATGCCAAAGAAGAGCCACATGAGCCAGAGCACTATGCCCAAGGCTATCACTGTTGCAACATAATCATATATAGTCATGGACTCCTCAACGAAAGAATACTTAAGAACTCTTACGTTATCAGGAAGCATGAAATCCGATTTAGCTTTTTTTACGCCCTCTTCAAGAAGATTATTCTCTTTTGAGCTCTGATATTCCTTACGCTCACGAAGAACTCCGGAAACCTCAAGATCAGCCTCAGAAGTTTTATTCTTACGAAGCGAATCTATCATGATAGCATCGGCAGTTCCTCTATACTTTGATGGCAGATATACACTAAGAAGCACCACCTCTTCATCGCTTGTCTTATACGGGATCAGATAATATGTTCCGCTGCTTACAAGAGTAGACTTCTCTGCATATACTTCATATATCTTATCTATATTAAGTTCCACTCCAAGTCCAGCCCGAAGCTTACTTTCATCAAGAGACATAAGATCAGGCTTTTCTCCAAGTCCGAATGCTGTCCCACCTGTTATAAGAATAAGTGCAAGCGCGATACTAAGCATGCCGAATGCGAATTCCATAAGTCTTATAAGGGCTCTTTTTCTAAAGTATTTAATCATCACTTTCTCCCGGGATCAATTCCCTATATACATCTTTTTTGCTGATTCCCCTTTCAAGCGCCACCCTCTTCATAGCACTCTTCCTGTCAAGCCCCTCTTCAATACACATGTTGAAGTGTTCTTCTATACTCATATCCAGATAAGACTGCCTCTTATCATCCTTTAATTCCTCTATACTCCTGCCCTCTATGACGATAACATACTCGCCCTTCGGTTCATTCGCCTTATAATAAGCGCATGCACTCCCAAGAGTCCCTCTGTAGACCGTCTCATGCTTCTTTGTTATCTCCTTAACTACAGCACATCTTCTGTCACCCAAGGCTTCAAAAAGTTCATCCAAGGTTCCAACAAGATGATGCGGAGCTTCATATATGATCATGGTTGCAGTCTCATCTTTCAGAAGCTCAAGTATATCCTTTCGCTGCTTCTTATTAGATGGCAGGAAGGCTTCAAACTTAAATCGCCTAGTAGAAAGCCCCGATATGATAAGCGCATTGATACAGGCTGCCGGCCCCGGAATCGAAGTCACCTCGATACCGTTTTTTATACACTCTGCAACAACCACTTCACCTGGGTCTGATATACCGGGAGTTCCAGCATCTGTTATAAGAGCCACATTCTTTCCCGCTAGTATCTCATCAACCAGATATTGCGCTTTATCGTACTTATTGTGCTCATGATAACTGGTCATGGGCGTATCTATCTCAAAATGATTCAAAAGCTTGATACTGTTTCTGGTATCCTCAGCAGCGATAAGATCTGCCTCCTTAAGAGTCCTTATAGCCCTGCAGCTCATATCCTCAAGATTACCTATGGGTGTGGCCACCAGATACAGAATCCCCGCACTATTCTCCATAATATATATCTCTCACTTCTTTTGTATATTCGTTATCATCCTCATAGATAAAAAGCGGCGGTAAGACTGTAAGCTGAGGCTTAGCATCCTTCCTTGCCTTAACAAGGACCATGTTTGCCTCTTCTTTCTCTCTTGCGTGTATCATGCGTACTGCCTTCGGTTCCATAGAATACTTTCTAAGAGAGGAGAATATATCCACAAGACGTGACGGTCTGTGAACCATATAGAAGCAGCCACCACATTTTAGAAGAGTCGACGCTGCCTTGCATATTCCATCAAGATCAACTAAGATCTCATGTCTTGCTATCATCTTCACATCCGACGGATTCTTAAGTCCTGCATGCGCCGACATATAAGGCGGATTAGAGGTCACGCAGTCATAACTGTGAGCCTTTAAAAAAAGCTTCACGTCGTTAATATCGCCCTCATGAACCTTAATATGCTCCTCAAGATGGTTAAGCCTGATGCTTCGCCCTGCCATATCCACGCTCACAGGCTGTATCTCAACACAGTCATAATCGGATACATTATCGTAACACGCACCGTCGCCTGATTCTCTCGCCGCCATAAGGATAGGTATGACACCTGTTCCTGTCCCGAGATCACATATCTTAAGCGATCCCTTCTTCATGGCCCGGCACTCGCTGCTTGCGTAAGAAGCAAGCAAGACGGCATCCATGCCAAAGCAAAAAACCTTAGGATCCTGTATGATACGAAAACCCGCTCTGTTAAGATCATCTATTCTCTCATTATCCCGAAGCACTATATCATCAGTCATCAAGAGCCGAAGTTCCTTCCTTCTTTTCAAGTTTCTCCAAAGCGCGCAGTTCAGCGTCTTCTTCACGATTCTTGCGCTCTTTTCTTCTTTTTTCCTTGATCTTAAGTTCATCTACATGGTATTCGTTGATATCAGAATCATCATCATGAACAATCTTGACCTTGACCTTCTGCATGAGGATGTTGATTCCAACAACAGTTCCGACGTTGCCATCAGATGCTATGACCTCATCGCCCATATCAGGAAGCTTACTGTTAAGATATTCATAGGTCTCTGATTCATACTTAAGGCAGCACATAAGCCTTCCGCAGAAGCCGGTAAGATTGCCTGAGCTAAGCGTAAGATTCTGATCCTTCGCCATCTTAATAGTCGCGCCACTGAAGTCGTCAAGGAAAGAATGACAGCAGAATTCACGTCCGCATATGCCCATGCCACCCATCATCTTGGTAGCATCCTTGATGCCCACCTGACGAAGTTCAACTCTTGTCCTGAAAATAGGGGCAAGATCCTTAACAAGCTCTCTGAAGTCTACTCTTCCCTCCGCAAAGAAGTAGAAGAGAATCTTATTGTTGTCAAATGTATACTCAGCACTGATAAGCTTCATAGGAAGATTCCTTAAGAGGATCTTCTCTTTACATATCCTGTATGCCTCTTTACACCTTTCCTTATTCTCAGCGTCATGCTTTACATCAGCCTCTGTCGCCGGTCTTAAGATAGTCTTAAGCGGAGTTGCCAGAGTCGAAGGGTCGATATTCCTCTCAGGAACCACAACTCTTCCCAATTCTACGCCCCTTGCAGTCTCAACTATGACTGGGTCGTTGTACTTAAACACATAATCTTTCCCATTAAAGTAATAGACTTTACCGGCTTTCCTTAACCTTACACCGATTACCTTCATTCTTTTCCTCTTTCTTTTATAACTAAAAACATAAGTTCCATCGTAGTCTCGAAGTTTACGTTGGCCTTAAGCCTCTTTTTGGCCTTCTCAAGCGCCTCTATAATCCTCTCAAGACCTTCATATGATATGATCTTAGACTGATCTATGATGGAATTGATCTCACTCTTATACATGATCCTGTTAGGGTCCATAGTCGCCTTATACATAAGGATATCCCTGTACCACATCAGGAAGAAGTCTATATATTCATAAGGTGTAACCTTATACTTGCTTGACGTCTTAACTGCTGATATAAGCTCGCTTATATTCATCTGATCGCTGTACTTGAGGATTCCAAGAACCTCTTCTCTTATACCTGCGATCTCACCACCATTGGCCAGAAGCAGCGCTTTACCCACATTGCCTCCGGAAAAGTGCGCACAAAGCCTCGCCTGATACTCTGGCATATGACACTGTTTTATGATATAATCAGCCACCAGTTCATTGTCAACAGGCTTAAACTTCAGGGTTACGCACCTAGAAAGTATAGTTTGCAGGAACATTTCACTATTATTAGTCAGCATGATGATCGTCACATAAGCTGGCGGTTCCTCGATAGTCTTGAGCATGGCATTCTGTGCCGCAACATTCAGGTACTGCGCCTCGTCGATTATATATACCTTACGCTCTGCGGCATACGGCTTTATGAGCGTATCCGACACAAGCTGCTCTCTTATCTCATCAACTGATATGATTCCCGGCTTAGCATGAGTTACCCAGCGAACATCAGGATTGTTCGAAGAATCCATCTGCTTGCAGGATGTGCACTCATTGCATGGAGATGTTCCACCCTTTTCGCAAAGAAGTGTCTTAACAAATGCAGTGGCCATCATACGTTTTCCGCATCCGTCTTCTCCATCAAATATATATGCATGGGATACCTTCTTCGAACTGATGGCATCCGTCAAATGCTTTTTTATCTCCTCATGACCTATGATCTCATCAAATCCGTTCATATTATCGCCCTCTCTTTCTATGTCAGGATATCCAGAAGAAGTCCCCTTATCTCATCTACCTTCTCAAGTATCGCGATACCATCCTTCTCATCCGCGATAAGCTCCTTAGCAAGCTTATCAAGGTTGTCATCTACCTGTCTTATGATACCGTACACTCTATGCCGTCCCTTGCGGTCAAGAAAATTCTCCCTCGAAAACTCATGGGAACGATTCACCACTTCGTTGAGGAAATCCTTGATAAGAGCCCTGTACTGCTTCATATCTTTTACATCCATGTGCTTCTTGATACGATCGCCGAGCTTTCCTATCTCCCCAAGCATGTTCGATAGTTTTTCCTTCAGATCCTTCTCCTCTATATTGCTTATAAGCGTGAACTTAAAAGCATCAGATGCAGGGGCGGCAGAGTTGTTCACTTTGCCGGTCTGTATAGAATTGAGGATCTCATTTATCTTTATATCCATAGGCTTCACCCGTTTTCATAGCACTTCTTATATCATTAAGACACCTGTCAAAATCATCATTGCAGAATCTTCTGCTTATATTAAGAGCATTAAGCTTATCCTCGGAAAAATCAACAGAATCGGCTAAAAACCTCCTGCATACCTCTTCATAGGACGGCTTAGACTGCGTCTGCTCTCTCTTGATCGCACGCATGAGTCTTACATCATCCGGTACCTCTATATATATCGGAACAACCACCCCTTCAGGATAGTAATTCCTGATCTTTTCGTAGGATTCAGGCGTTCCTATCGCGATCATATCTCCATCAACAAGGGGTTGGGCACAGGTCATATAAGTCCACGGCCCGTGAACGGTCTGATATACTCTCTTTTCTATGACCTTGCCTTCAGCCTCAAGCTTAGCAACCATATCCTCATCTATGAAGTTATAATCAACCTTATCCTTCTCGCCCTCACGCATAGGCCTCGTGGTGTAGAGAACTACAGGCTTAAGATTAAGCGCCTCATCCTTAATAAGCTCCTTGTATATAGAATCCTTACCAGAAGCACTTTTCCCAAGTATATACCATATCCGACTCATCGGCTCACAACCTCCACACAGCCTTCCTTGTCTATACCTATAACCTCGTACGGGCTGTTCACATAGTAAGACAGCATATCTATGACCTTACTGTCAAAGACCTCACCCGTCGCTATCATAGGAACCCCCGGTGGATAGACGCATATGTTCGAAGCACATATCCTTCCGACAGCAGCCCTAAGAACAACACGCTCTCTTCTTGCGGCAAATGCATCGCAAGGCGCGAATTCTATCCTCGGTCTTAAGTGTGACATCTCCACAAGCCTCTGGTGGCTGCCCGCCTCTTTGATTGAAGCGTCAATATCAAAAAGAACCATCTTAAGTCTCGAAAAACCTTCGTTCGTATCGCCAACAGATGTCATACATATGATATATCCAGGCGCCGCCATCTCTATCTCAAGCTTACGAGCCCTAAGCATAGAAGCAAGCTTCGCACCATCCATATATCCATTAGTCATGATAACTATCTTCGAAGGATCATATATCTCATAAGGCTCAAAAAGTGATAACTTAGTCAGGTTTTCCCTCAATTCACTTCTAAGCTTCTTAAGCCTCGAATAATATTCCTTAAATCCAGTACCATTCATATATATATCCATAGCCTTAACAGCCGATGTCATAAGAATATATGATGGCGATGAAGTCTGATACATAGAGATGATCCTGCCAAGAAGCCCTATATCAGCGATGCCCGCATTCACATGCATAACAGCAGTCTGAGTAAGCGCAGGCAAGGTCTTATGAAGACCATGTATGACTATGTCACATCCTGATCTCACGCTGTCCATAGGAAATCCTTCCGCTCCCAGATGAGCTCCATGAGCCTCATCAACTATGACCATAACGCCCTTCTCATGACATACCTTGGCAATCGCATTCATATCACTTAACACGCCCTCATAAGTCGGACTCGTGATCACAAGTGCCTTGATATCAGGTTCACGATTTAAGAAATCCTTAACTTCATCAGCTCCTATACCACACAGAATCCCCGAATTCTCAAAATACTCCGGCCACATGTAAACCGGTATAAGGTTATTCAGGCAAAGCGCATTGTACACAGACCTGTGACAATTCCTGCCCATCAAAACCTTAGTATGCGCACCATACATGGCATATACAAGCGCCATAGCGCTAAGAACTCCTCCCGTACATCCGTTAACAAGAAGAAATGTCTTGTCGCATCCATAGAACGCACTAATCCTATCCTGCTCTTCCTTAAGGATATCAGAAGGATTGGCCAGGTTATCAAACCCTGGAATCTCTGTTATATCATAACAACCCATCTTACATCCAAACATAGAAAAATCAGGATTTCTCTTATGTCCAGGCATATGAAAAGGATAATAAGAATCCTCGCAATACACTTTCAATCTGTTCTCAAGCTCCATGAAGTCATAATCCTCCATATAACAGTATACATTGAGAACGCGCTTATGTCAATCGGGAGTTAGTTGCAGTAATGAACTAAAAAATATAAGTCGGAGCTTTAACCCCGACTTAAGTTTAGTTTGTTATATCATTCTTTATGCCACACCTTATCATATTCAACCTTATTAAGAAGCACATATATCCCTTCGCGTGTAACATCAACCGTTACTTTTCCTTCTTCAACAACCTGATCTGGAAGTTCTTCAAAACTCTTGGTTTCATCGTTAAAGTAATATACACTAGGATTGAACTTATCTGACAGTGTCCACTTAGATGTATCATACAAGAATGTAAGCTCCGCCTTATCAAATTCTCCATCAGCATATATGCTATAACCAGGTCCCATATATCCTGCTATCATAGGCACTATGAAAGGATTATCATACGAAGTAACTCTACCTATTCCAAACGAATCTGTCAATCCATTCTTAACCTCCATCTTAACACTTACTGTAACAGTAGTTCCAGGACCGATTTCCCCCGCAGACTTTTCCATCACGTAGGACTTATCAGCCACAAGTGGATTCATACCATGCTCTATCTCATACAGGTCATCAGCTCCGTCCTTATCTGTATCTTCCTCGCACGGATCTGTATAGTATATATAGAGTTCATCATAATCAGATACACCATCAAAATCCGAGTCGTCAGTCCATGCATAAGTCCCAAGCTTAACTTCTTCTCCATTTATTATACCATCAGAATCAGAATCATCATGATAATCATCTATGCCATTATCATCCGTATCAGCTTTATGGGGATCTGATTCCACATAAAAAACTTCATCTAAATCAGTTATTCCATCAGAATCACTATCGATTATCCCAGAATCAGGCCTTATTATAATTTTGTTCTCGCTATATTCTTGACTTTTAGAAATCGCTGCCTTATTCTTATCAGCACATGCACTGCACAATACAGAAATAATAATAACCGTAACAAAACCACTTATAATTGATTTCCTCATAACACCTACAACTTTCTAGTTTCTTCTACAATTTAACGATTTG
>DOVJ01000208.1 GCA_003520145.1 Eubacterium sp. | reverse complement strand
CGACTGCTTCGCAGTCACACGGATAATAAAAAAGGTTGCTTGCAATCCCCACATCATCTCGCATATTCGTGCTGAGCACTTTATTATATGCTCGATGTGTGGCGCGACTGCTTCGCAGTCACACGGATAACAAAAAGGGTGCTTGCAATCCCCACATCATCTCGCATATTCGTGCTGAGCACTTTACCGATTGTTACGCAATCTATATGCTCGATGTGTGGGGCGCGACTGCTTCGCAGTCACACGGATAACAAAAAGCCGATAATTGTGTGCAAGCACACATTATCGGCTTTTATTATCCTTTGATTGCAAGCATTGGCTATTGCATATTACATTTTCGCAAGTATCTCTTCGTTGATCCTTATATATTCCTTTGATTGCAAGCAGTGGCTATTTCATATTACATTTTCACAAGGATCTCTTCGTTGATCCTTATATATTCCTTTGATTGCAAGCATTGGCTATTGCATATTACATTTTCGCAAGTATCTCTTCGTTGATCCTTATATATTCCTTCATGGCTTCCTGACCAGGAGCACCAATTGTAAGACGCTTACTTACACAAGTTTTAAGATCGATTGCATCGTAGATATCTTCTTCAAATACATCTGATATCTTCTTGTATTCATCCAAAGGAAGCTCATCCAAAGATATATTCTTATCTATGCATAAAAGCACTAATTGACCTATTATAGAATGTGCATCTCTGAAGGCAACGCCCTTGTTAACAAGATAATCTGCAGCATCAGTTGCATTGGTGAAGCCTTTGGTTGCGCTTTTTTTCATAATTTCCTTGTTAAATCTGCAGGTCTTAAGCATGTCCTTGAAGAGTTCAAGACAATTCTTAACGTTGTCGATCGCATCGAAGGTAACTTCCTTATCTTCCTGCATATCCTTGTTATAAGCAAGAGGGATACCCTTCATGGTCGTTAAGAGGCTCATAAGATCACCATATACACGACCTGTTTTGCCACGAACAAGTTCTGCTATATCAGGATTCTTCTTCTGAGGCATGATACTTGAACCAGTGCTGTATGCATCATCTAATTCAAGGAATGAGTATTCGTTCGAATTCCAAAGTATAATTTCCTCTGAAAAACGGCTAAGATGCATCATAATAAGAGAGAGAGCATTTAAAAATTCGATACAATAATCTCTGTCCGATACTGAATCCATACTATTAAGTGTAGGACCAGTAAACCCAAGGAGGCTTGCTGTGAGTTCACGATCAAGAGGGTAAGTGGTACCCGCAAGAGCCCCTGCACCCAAAGGACAATAATTCATCCTCTCATGTATATCACAAAGCCTTGAATGATCACGCTTAAACATCTCAAGGTATGCACCTAAGTGATGAGCAAGAGTGACAGGCTGAGCCTTCTGCAGATGCGTAAATCCTGGCATATAAGTATCGATATTATCCTTTATAAGAGTCAAGAGAGTATTAAGGAGTTCTTTAACAAGGCCCTTAACAATATCCACTTCATCTCTAACATACAGACGCATATCAAGAGCTACCTGATCGTTACGGCTTCTTCCGGTGTGAAGTCTCTTTCCTGGTTCACCGATTCTCTCGATGAGATTCGCTTCTACAAAAGTGTGGATATCTTCATACTCGTAGTCGATTTCAAGCTTACCACTTTCGATATCTTCAAGTATTGAATTAAGACCTGCTTTAATAGCCTCCATATCTTCAGAAGAGATAATTCCCTGCTTACCAAGCATGGTCACATGCGCAAGACTTCCTGTGATGTCTTGCTTGTAGAGTCTCTTGTCAAATCCGATAGATGCGTTGAAATCATTTACCAGTTCATCTGTTTGTTTTGTAAATCTGCCGCCCCAAAGTTTCATAATGTAATGTCCTTTCTTTTTTTCTTATTGTCTTCTTCGCCGATTTTTTCACTAATAATAATAGCTACAAATGCAATCAAACACAAAATCGTTATCATTATACCAAGTGTGAGATTCTCAGGGAAGTACTTCATAACAATCTCGTGTTCACCTTCTGATATGTCAAATGCTATGAAACCACTCGAATTCAGCCTCTTATAGTCAATCTTTTTGCCGTCCACATATATAGTCCATCCTTTGTCGTAGGTCACACAACATATGGCAAGACCATCTTGATCTGTATTAAGAGTACCTTTGATCATATTATCGCTATATTCTGTAACTTTAATAGAGTTCTTTTCAAGCTTGTCAAAAGCTTCTTTGAAGAGTTCTTCATCTATCGTGTAAACCTTACCATCATATGGCATGTTAGCGATATATGCATAATCTTCAGGACCGATATAGCCAAGATCTATGATATTAGTTTCTTCGATGCCATAGGATACTCCGTGATCATTAACGTATATCTCAACCTGATTACTCATATTAGTAGGGCAGTAAAGATAGCAGTGACAGCGCTTAGATGGTGTTACAAATGTTGTTTCACCACTATTAAGAGTTGTAACATCTCTGAACATATCACCTACACCAGTCGCCATAGTCATATATCTGTTCTGATAATCTAAAGCAGTCATGCCTTGTTCGAAAGTCAGTTCTCTTATTTCATCATTGGCAACATAGCACATAGGAAGCGTGTACTTATTGCGATATACGTAGGTCTTGTCCTGATTGAAGACAAGAGAATAGTCATCGCCCTCTTCACGTTCATAGCTTGATATTATGTAGCGAATATTGAAGATCGCACTTGTTATCGCTGTAAGACCATGTGATGAATATGCATTATAATTACTCTCCATACCCATATAATCAGTAAAGTCAGTCATGGTTTTGTACGCAGTAGAAGAAAATGTTGAGACGCCCTTCATATTGTGCCAAGCACTGTCGTTCTTTGAACGATATCCGTACATAATCTCGGTTCTGTAAAAGTTCGAATCATCTGTTTCTTCTATGTAGTCAATAGCTGCCTTCATAGAATCGTAATTACTAAGATAATCAGTTCGATTTATGGTCGAAAAGCTGGTCTTCATCATGTTGTAGCCAAGTTCAAGAGCTGGTATCAGTATAACAAGACCTAGAGCTATAATATTCTTTATCTTGGATCTGTCATATATATTCAGTATGATTGTGTAAGCGAATATATACATCAAAGCAACATAGAATATCTCAAACTTGTAGTCCGGACCGGAATAGTGCTGTTCAAGTATGATCAAAACTGCTATAGCAGCAATAAGCCCCTTGATTATATCTTCTTTTGTTATTGACTTCACGCGGATAAGAGCTTCAAAGCAGATATCGAGTACAATAAAAACAAATATAAAACTATGTCTTGCCGGCAACGAGTTAGGAAAATGGAATCCATGCCAGATAAAATTCAATACATTCATATTGAAAGAGGCTAAAAGCACAGCTAACAACAGGAGTTTTCCAATCTTTTCACCTGTTTTGATATCCTTGTTGATAAAATACAGTGGAAAGAGAAGGAATACGAAAGAACCGCAGTATATGTTAGGATAATGCTGCAAACCGATATGTGTCTCAACACCTGGAAGCATCCTGGTGATCATATTCATGGTAGGAAAGTAAGTCATCCATGTTTTTGGAAAAGTGATATCACTTGAAGCTGTAAGCTTAAGTGCTGCAACCTCTGGAAGCAGAAGTACAGCCGATATACCACCAGCAATCAAGGAGAATATACAGAACGTAAATATTCTCTTAAAGTAGATATAATAATACTTAGGTTTTTCCATGATAAACATGTTATATACGAATGCAATAACAATATATATACATATCATGATAGATATATAATAATTAGATATAATACAAAGCGATAAGCTTATGACATAAAGCTTGTACTTTCCTTTTTGAACTAACTGTTCAAGTCCAAGCATAATAAGAGGGAAGAATACGAGGCAATCAAGCCACATAATATTCCAACTATATGCCATGAGGTAGGCACTAAGTGCATAGAACCAACCTAAAACTGCAGATATAATAGACTTATTGTTATAATGCTTAGTCAGATAATATGTGAAACTAAGGGACATAAGACACATTTTGAATACAATTATGTAGTCCATAAGTTCAAGCATATGCATCTGTGGAAAAATCGTCAAAAAGTAATTAACAGGGCTTGATAGATAGTAGGCAAAAAGAGCGATAAAGTTAACGCCATAACCTATATTCCAACTATATGTAAAGGAACCGCCTGTCTTTAACTTGTACCATAATTCACTGTAAAAAGGAGCATACTGATGATACATGTCACAACGAAGATAAACCTCATCACCAAAAGGATATATCTGACGCGTTCCGAAGATAACAAGACATATGACAAATGGCATAACAAAAGAAAGGATATATGTTATGTTGCCGCTTATGATCGTCTTATGATCCATAGAGGCTTCATCGATGAGGTCAAGCTTGTCCCAGAGAGTCTTA
Source organism: Eubacterium sp. (assembly GCA_003520145.1). GTDB lineage: Bacteria > Bacillota > Clostridia > Lachnospirales > Lachnospiraceae > UBA9775. The sequence goes on along the minus strand of DOVJ01000208.1, from coordinate 5,125 downwards.
GGACCATCAGCATTTGGCTGTGATGGGAAAAATCTTCTGAGCGCATAGATGAATCCAAGTATAAGAATAACACATAAAAGCTTGGATACGTATACATTCAAACCAAGAATTCTGCACACGAAAACAAGCAGTATGCTTTCGCAAAAATGTATCGGATATAGTTTTATTAATGTCTCATATACATAAAGAATACGGCTTTTGCCATCTTTTTGACGTCTGGTTATAAGTACATATATATAACTTATCAAAAATGCTATGAGATTAGCCGCAACAATGTCTGCTCCAAAGACATTTAACAGAGAAAAGGTCAAAAAATAAATGGCCAGTACTATAATATCTTTTCTTAAATCTTTCATGTCATCCTCCAACACGTATGCTCTAATTATATAAGAAACAGAGCGATTAGTAAAGAAAAATCTCGATTATTTCCAAATTTACTATTGTATTTTGGGTGATATTTCATTAAAATGTAGTTATGATGTAATGAGCATAATCAGAGAGCCCTTATATACAATATAAGGAGAATTATGGATTTATATTCACTTAAGAGGTTTGTGGCAAGGTATAAGCTATACATAACCATAATCCTGATACTGATCTGCGGATATGTATATGTATCCGGTCATGATAAGACAGAATCTGAAGAACTGAAGAAGGATGTTGTTACTTCCACGGCACATGCTTTTCATGAAGAAGAGAAGACTATAACCGTGTATATAGACGGTGCAGTTACTACTCCGGGAGTATATATAGTTGCTGAAGATACGAGACTATATATGCTTTTTGAAAAAGCAGGAGGCCTGTGTGAAGATGCGGATATCGGGAATCTTAATCCTGCTTCGCTTTTAAAAGATGGTCAGAAGATAACTGTCAGAAAGATCGGAGATATTGAAGATATAGATGAAAGCGATGCTCTTATCGATATCAATCATGCTAACAAAGATGAACTTTCTGCTCTTCCGGGAATAGGTCAGTCCAGAGCTCTTGATATAATCAATTATCGTAACGAACACGGACCGTTTGTAACGATTGAGGATATCATGAATGTCAGTGGGATTAAGGAGAATACTTATAACAAGATCAAGGATCTCATAAAGGTTAATTGAAAGGGTATTTAAGATGGGAAAACAAGCGCTAGTAGTTGATGATGAAAAGTTGATCGTGAAAGGCCTTAAGTTCAGTCTTGAACAGGATGATTTTGAGGTTTCCTGCGCATATGACGGAACAGAAGCGCTTCAGATGGCAAAGGATAACGAATATGATGTGATACTTCTTGATGTCATGCTTCCGGGTATGGATGGTCTGACTGTATGTCAGCACATAAGAGAGTTTTCTAATGTTCCTATAATCATGCTCACTGCCAAAAGTGAAGATATGGATAAGATCATGGGACTTGAATATGGTGCCGATGATTATATCACTAAGCCTTTTAATATTCTTGAGGTTAAAGCAAGAATCAAGGCTATCTTGAGACGTAATGTTAAGACAGAGACTGTTACCACAAGAAAACTGATCGAAGTCAGAGATATCAAGATTGATTGTGAGAGCAGAAGAGCATTTGTATGTGGACAGGATGTGAATCTTACATCCAAGGAATATGATGTGCTTGAGCTTCTTGCACTTAATTCCGAGAAGATTTATGACAGAGAGTCTCTTCTAAGCATTGTTTGGGGTTATGATTATCCAGGTGATGCAAGAACAGTTGATGTTCATATAAGACGTCTACGTGAGAAAATCGAAGAAAATCCTAGCGAACCTCAATATATCATAACAAAGTGGGGAGTTGGTTATTATTTTAAGAAATAAAAGCTTATCAAATTATATATTTCACAGTATGTTTGCCAGGCTTATCATAATAGTATTCCTTACGGGTTTTGTACCGATTCTCTCCATGTTTATCGGTATAAAGCTAAGTAAAGGTGATTACGCTAACGAAGTATCTTCGATTATATTTATCATATCGTTTATTCTTCTGTTAGTCACATCTATTCTGATAGCGATTTGGTTTACGTATCCTTTTAAGCGTCTTGCAACTACGATAGAGACTATGGGGGAAGGTAACTTTCCAAAGGAAATAGATCTCAACGGCTATATAGAAACCGAAGATATAGCCGATGCATTTGAATCGCTTCTTGCTAAGATCAATAAGCTTGATGAGTCGAGAAGCGAGTTTGTGTCTAACGTTTCTCACGAACTAAAGACACCTCTTACCGGCATGAAGCTTATAGCAGATTCGCTTCTTATGGAAGAGAATGTTCCGAATGAGACTTACAGAGAGTTTTTCAAGGATATGTCTACTGAGATTGACAGAGAGAATAAGATCATCAACGATCTTCTTACTCTTGTAAGGATCGATAAGACTAATCGTGAGATGAATATCTCAGAGGTTAATATCAATGAGATAATCGAGCTTATTATGAAGAGAGTTCGTCCAATCGCCAATAAAAAGGATGTTGAACTCATACTTGAAAGCTTTAGACCGGTTATAGCCGAGGTCGATGAGACCAAACTTACACTTGCTATATCTAATCTCATAGAGAACGGAATAAAGTACAACAAGGACGGTGGTTATGTAAGAGTTTCTCTGAATGCGGACCACAAGTTCTTCTATATCAAGGTTGTTGATTCCGGCATAGGTATTCCAGAAGATAAGCTCGAATACATATTTGACAGATTCTATCGTGTGGATAAAGCAAGAACTAGAGAAACTGGCGGAACAGGTCTTGGTCTTTCTATAACGAAGAATATCATCATGCTGCATAACGGTGCTATCAAGGTCTTCAGTACTGAAGGAGACGGCACAACATTTACCGTTAGAATTCCTCTTACATATTCACGTTAGGAGGTGTTCTATATAAAACGTCCGATTCTTATCTGGGTTTTGGTTTACATACTCTCGATAATCGTAAGTCAAAGCCAAAACCCATATATTATTCTTATATATCTTTGCTTTATAGCATTCTATCTTTTCTATATTCTGAAAATCAAAGATTCCAAAAGAAAAAAACATATAATCGTGTATTCGGTCATTCTATTATTTTTTGTCATACATCCTTTTTGGGTCTTTATGCATGAGACAGATACACTAAAAGAAGGTGATATTGTTGAAGGGAAATACATAATAGAGGCTGTTAGCCATGTAAATTTCGATGCTTCCGAATACAGGCTTTATCTTAAGGATGTTGATAACGATAAAGAATATCTTGCTTATTCTAAGGATCCATATCCATACAAGAGTATCATAAAAGTAAAGGGTAGTATATATGATTTCAGAAAAGCTACTAATGAAGGGGAATACAATCCGCAAAAGTATTATAAGTCAATAGGAATACTACACGGAATCAGTATTACTAAGGCTGAAGTTGTAAAAAAGCCAAATGTATTCTACAAGTATATAGGAAATCTGCGAGAAAAACTTACAAACACGTACGAGAGCTTAGATGACAAGAAACACAGTGGCATATACACTGCCATGATAATCGGAGAACGCTCTGCACTTGATAATGATGTGAAGGACATATATACAAGTGCTGGCATAGCGCACATACTGGCTATATCGGGTCTTCATTTGGCTCTTATAGGCATGTCTTTTTATCGTTTTTTGAGAAAACGTGGCTTATCTTATGCTATAAGTGCTTATGTTAGTTCACTTTTTCTTATCATGTATGTTATATTCTGTGGTAATTCTATGAGTGTGAGAAGAGCTGCGATTATGATGATCATATATCTGATATCAGAATATCTAAACAGAGATTATGATCTTATAAACAGTATATCGATAGCGTCCTTGATAATACTTATGGATAACCCATATGCTGTTACTAACAGTGGTTTTCAGCTTTCTTTTTCCTGCGTGATCGCAATAGGTATTGTCGCGCCTATAATCATCAACAGTCTCGAATTAAAAAAGAAGATGCTTCCTTCTATGCTTGTTACATCTGCGACCATCACACTGATCAATCTCCCGATCATAGCTTATAATTACTTCTATGTTCCGACTTATTCGATATTGGTCAATTTTCTTGTTATACCTATGATGAGCTTTATCATGACTGGTATGATAGCTGGTGGTCTATCAGGGCTTGTATCTGTGCCGCTTGGTATGTACATGATAGGTATCAGTCACTACGGACTTGACATATGCGAATATCTTGCATCTTTATCTCTAAGACTTCCTTTTAGCCGTATTCTTTTCGGCAGACCTTCTACTGGTAGTATATTGGTGTATTATATCATCATGATGGCTTTCATATACCTGCTATATTCTAAGAATAACATAAGTGCTAAACACAAGCTTTATCTTGTGCTTATCATACCTTGTTTATCACTTCTTCTCTTTAATCGTCAGCGATGCAATACATACATGACTATGCTTGACGTATCACAGGGCCAATGCATATATGTAAACACAAAGAATAATCATATCATGATAGATTGCGGCAGTTCTGATGTAGACAATGTCGGTCAAAAGAGGATAGTTCCGTATCTTTTGAGCAATCGAATCGATTCCGTTGATTATCTGTTTATAACTCACTGCGATGCAGATCATACAAATGCTTTGGAAGACCTGATCTTTAGTATAGATATAAAGCATGTTGTCTTATCCTCATATATCGTCGATGATCCAAAAACTGCTTCAATAACAAATCTTCTTAAAAGTCACAACATAGACATCATATACTGGGATGAATATACAAGTCTGAAAAAAGACGACCTCTTCATAACAAGTTTCTATCCTTTGTCTGATTCTGCCTCTAATGAGATTAAAGATAATAATGAACTGTCATTGTGTCTTAATATCACAATACCGGGCATAAACCTCATAGTAACCGGTGATATAGGCTTTGAGGCAGAAGAATATATCTGCAAGGAAAAGAATGTTTATGCTGATAAACCAAGTGATACTATTAGAATCCTTCAGGTTGCGCATCATGGTTCAAGGTATTCGAGCAGTGCTGATTTTTTGAGCTTCATACAGGCTGACAAAGCATTTATAAGCTGTGGCAGGAATAACAGATATGGCCATCCTTCGCCTGATACAATTTCAAGACTCGAAGGCTTTGGGATAGAGCATCTATGCACTGTTGATACTGGGCAGATTACGGTTATAAGAGATAAAAAAAGG
>DOVJ01000008.1 GCA_003520145.1 Eubacterium sp. | reverse complement strand
CTGATGAGACAAACAGTTCGCCCGCACCTGCGCGAGCTTGCAAAAAGATGACGAAATCTTGCGAATCGTCCCTCTGATTATTTTTTTCATCCTTCTTTTTTGGCTATCCGAAAAGGAGGTGGCAATCTTTAGGACGTGTGCTTGTAGAATTGCTTGCAATCCCTGTAGCATCTTTATCCTATGGTTGCAAGCAGTGGCTTTTGAGGCAAATCACCCCAGGTTCTGGTTTGTTAGAACCTGGGGTGAGGTTTTAGAGTTGGAAAAAAGCTAATTATAACTTAATATGCTTTGGAAGTCCATTAACCATGATTGGTGTAAGTTCTGCCTGAATAAGAGGTGTAGCATAGTTGATGAAATCCTGGCTTACATATGTGCCATCGTTGATGATCCATTCAAGTGGAACTTTCTTCTCTATGTTAGCGATCTTATGAACATCCTTGCTGCTTGTACCACAGATATATGGATCATCAGAAAGTCTCTCGAGAACGATAACCTTACCTGTCTCGCCTTCGCTTGCTGCCTTAACAGCTGCACCACCTACCTGATATGCTTCTGTGATATCGGTACGTGATGTGAGGTGACCACAACATCTCTGCATAGTAGAGAATTCGATAGATCTGGTCTTGCAACCGATCTCCTTGCTGATACGGTTAGCGAGGAAGTTCGCTGTACCCTGTAACTGCTTATGTCCAAATGCATCTACAAATTCGATATGATCTGCAAGTTCGAATACGTAACGTCCGTCTTCAACCTTGATACCTTCTGAAACTGCAACTACTATAGATCTCTTGACCTTAAGAAGTTCCTTAACTTTGTCCATGAACTTATCTACGTCGAATGGAATCTCAGGGAGGTAGATAAGATCTACGCCTTCGCAGTCATCTGCCTTAGAAAGTGCAGCAGCACCTGTAAGCCAGCCTGCGTTACGTCCCATGATCTCTACGATTGTAACACATGGTGTATCATATACAAGACCATCTCTTATGATTTCCTTCATAGAGGAAGCTATATACTTAGCTGCGCTTCCGTATCCAGGTGTATGATCTGTAAGATTAAGATCGTTGTCTATGGTCTTAGGAACGCCCATGAACTTAATATCACTGCTTGTTAAGATAGCATAATCAGAGAGCTTCTTGATGGTATCCATAGAATCGTTGCCACCGATATAGAAGAAAGCTGATATCTCAAGCTTGTTGAGAATCTCGAAAATCTTCTCATATATCTCTTTGCCATCTGTTATCTCTGGAAGCTTATAACGACATGAACCAAGGAATGAAGAAGGAGTTCTCTTAAGGAGTTCGATATCAAGTGTTGACTTGATATAATCGGACATGTCTACATATCTTTCATCTAATAATCCCTTGATACCGTTAAGCATACCATATACTTTGTTGGCTCCTCTGTCCTTGGCAGTCTTGAAAACACCTGCAAGAGAAGAGTTAATAACCGAGGTTGGTCCACCTGATTGACCTACAATAACATTACCTGTCATAGTTTAAGTCCTCCTAAATATTCTTTGGTCACTATATAGAGTAACTACTGTTTAAAGTTTAACATATGCTTAGAAAAATGTCAAGGCGACAAATGCTTGTGTGTATCCTAATTCTTTTCTTCTTTGGCGCAAGGCCTGACCAAAGGATTTTGCATCAGTTATCATAATTATACGCCTTTCTTAGCCGTACGGCTAAAATAAGTGCTGTTTGTTATAGTTTTAGCCGTACGGCTAAAATAAGTTCTGTAATCAGTATATCATATCGTTAAGGACTTGTTAAGAATTAATATGCTAGAATCAGATCATAGATTTGAGAAAAGCGAGGTAATGTTATGTTTTGGAGGATTTTGAAAAAAGATCTGAAAAGAAAAAAGTCGATGAACATCATCCTGCTGCTGTTCATCATCATGTGTACGATGTTTGCGGCGGCCAGTATGAACAATATATCGGCTGTAACTGGAGGTATCGAGAATTATTTTGATATGGCGGATGTGCCAGATGTAATTCTCAGCATTAATAGGGATAATCCTAATAGGGAAAAGATTCTTAATCTGCCTTCTGTGAAAAGCTACAAGGCTGAAGAAACTCTGACAGTCCTTACATCAAAGAAGTTTACTTATAAGGGCAAGAAGATGGACAACTTCATCAATCCTGCGATCCTTATATCAGATAAGGAACTTGGTATCAACTACTTTGATAAGGATCAGGAGATCATAAAGTCGGTTCCTAAGGGTTCTTTTTATGCGACGAAGGTATTTACTCAGAAGACTGATATTAAGCCGGGAGACACTGTAGTTCTTCATGTAGAGGATAATACCTATGAATATAAGTTCCTCGGAACATTTAAGGGTGCAGTCATGAGTACTGAAGAAGGTGCTGCAGCATATCTTATCATGAATCATGAGGATTTTGATGAGCTTGCGAAGGAAGAAACTCTTGCTGCTATGTCTTATGACCAGCTCTATATCAAGATGGATAAGCCATCAGAACTTAAGAGCGTTGGTTCTGAAGAGATTCCGTACAGCACAAGAGAGGATATGAAGGGCTTATATTTCTTCGATATGCTTGCTGCTTATATCATGCTTGTTGTAAGCGTTATCCTTATGATAACCGCTTTCGTAGTACTTAGATTTACGATCGGTTTCACGATAACTGAGGAGTTTCGTGAGATAGGCGTTATGAAGGCGCTTGGTATCAACAACCTGAGTATAAGAGGCCTGTATATGGTCAAGTACATGTGTATGGCTGTTGTAGGTGCTTTGATCGGATTCGGATTATCATTCCCACTTAGTGATGTTATGATGGAGTCGGTATCTCAGAATCTTATACTGAAGAGCTCAGATAATGTTAAGATCGGTCTTATAAGTGCACTTATAGTAATCGTAGTGATACTTTTGTTCTGCTTCTTCTGTACCGGTAAGGTTAAGCGCATGTCACCTATAGATGCGGTTCGTAATGGTCAGAACGGTGAGCGCTTCAAGAAGAAGAGTATACTTCACTTAGGAAAATCAAAGCTTCCGACTACAGGTTTCTTAGCGTGGAACGATGTACTTAGCGCACCGAAGAGATTCATACTTATAGCGATAGTATTTTCGCTTTGTGTGCTTATGATGACAACGATGTCTACATGTGCGGTTACTCTTAAGGATCCTATGATGCTTAAGTATATGAATATAACAACTGGTGAAGCTCACGTGATGGATATGGAATCTATTGAATCGATGATGTTTGACTTTGGCAATGCGGACACAAAGCTTCAGGAATTCGAGGATAAGCTTCGCAAGGAAGGCATGGAAACCGAGTGTAGCTTTACTATAGGCTACAGCTTCAAGACTGAAACCAAGGATGGAGATAAGACTCTGTTTTACATGGCATCAAAGGGTAAGGGATTAAAGAATATAGAGTGCACTGAAGGTTATGCGCCTAAGAAGAACGATGAAGTTGCTCTTACAGGTTATGCCATGAAGTATCTGGGCGTAAAGATCGGTGATAAGATCAAGGTTAAGATGGGCGATGAGATCAGAGAATTCATAGTAACAGGCAGATTTAGCAGTTTCTTGAATGCAGGTTTGGTCGGGACGCTTTGCATAGGATATGATTATCCTGAGGATTTTAAGATAGATGGCCTTACTACCTCAGGTATTCAGATACATTTTACTGATAATCCTGATAAGAAGACGATAACTGATTACATAAAGAAGATAAGGAATATCTTGGATAGTGATAAGGTTTACAGTTCAAGTGAATGTGTTGAAACCATGACAGGTATGTCAAGCATGCTTAATGGCATCAAGAACATGATGATGGTTCTCACGGTAGTGGTTACTGTTATGATAGTTCTCCTTATGGAGAGGAGCTTTATCTCGAGGGAGAAGAGTGAGATCGCTCTTATGAAGGCTGTCGGTATAGATGACCTAAGTATCATGAAGCAGCATAGTATAAGATTCGTGATAACAGCTGTTGTTGCGGCAGTGATAGCTTCTATCGCGGTCATGCCTGTAAGTGATGCTATGATGAATGCGGTATGTTCAGTGGTCGGCGATGTGACTGGTGTTCACTGTTCAGTTGATGCAGTTGAAGTATTCGTCATATGTCCGCTCATACTTATAGTTGCTGCCGGTATAGGTTCTATCCTCATGGCGACCAATGTCAGAAGAATAAAAGCAAGCGATACATCAAATATAGAATAATAGAATTAGGAGATTGAGATATGAACAAGGTTATAGAAGCAAAGGGATTATGCAAATCATTTATAATAAACAAGAGAACTACCAATGTGCTCAAGAACATCGATCTTAGCATCGAGGAGGGCGAGATGATAGCTATCATGGGACCGTCCGGTTCCGGCAAGAGTACACTTCTGTACTGTGTATCAGGTATGGATAGTGTGACTTCAGGTGAGGTGCTGTTTGGTGAGAGGAATATGGCTAAGATGAAGGGGAAGGAACTTGCGAAGATGAGGCTTGACGATATGGGCTTTATCTTCCAGCAGATGTACATGATGAAGAATCTTACGGTTCTTGACAACATCATCCTTCCAGCTGTGAAGTCTAAGAAGAAGAAGGAAAACAGACCAGCTATAGAGCGTCGCGGCCGTGACCTCATGCACAGACTCGGCATCGATACAATAGGTGATAACGATATAAATGAAGTGTCCGGCGGACAGCTTCAGAGAGCCTGCATATGCAGAAGTCTTATCAACAGTCCGAAGATAATCTTCGCTGATGAGCCAACAGGAGCTCTTAACAGAGCAAGCTCTGATGAGGTTATGAAGGAACTTATAAACATCAATCACGATGGTACAACTATCATGTGCGTAACACATGATCCTAAGGTGGCTGCAAAGTGTACAAGAGTTATCTATCTCATAGATGGAAGCATCGTAGGTGAGAAGACTCTTGGAAGCTTCGACGGAAGTGAGAAGGCGCTGAAGGATAGGGAGAGAGAAGTGAATGGCTGGTTGATGGAACAGGGATGGTAGAGGGTCGGAATTCATCGTCATCTTGCGAATCGTCGCCTGACGACGATGAATTCCTCTTTGTTGTGGCTAAACGATAGATTGTGATAGCTATCATCATAGCGATAATTACTATTTGGTTTTACTTAATTCTTTACCGAGATTGAAGGTGATATCGACTTTTTGGTCGATTGTATTTACGTCTTTGGTTTTGTCGGTTAATGCTGATTTTTTCATGATGCAAGCTGTTAAACTAATATCGCCATAGAAGTTATCTGTGTCGAATGTCAGCCATTTGTTCTTTTTACTGTTATCACTGACCGTCCCTCCGTAAGAATAGCTTCCAGAACAGTTCATGTCCTTGAAATTATTCAATAGAACTTTAATACCAGCATATTGTTCATCACTGCCTGTGTACTTTACAGCGATTATTCCATTAGGAAAAAAATCATATGATTCAATGCTTTGGTTTACGTAGAAATATATCTCTACATTAGTTTCTTTTATTGTGCTTTTAAGTGTGTATCCGGGAATAGTTTCTCCAGGCTCGTATCTATCAAGTAATGACGGTCCATCTTGGGCTTTCATACAAAAATAAGGTTCATTCTTTGGTTCTGAATTGGCTATATTCACGGATATTATTATGATTAAGGCTATCGTTATTACACAGGATATAAGGTAAATTACAAATATCTTTATTGGAGTCATCACTGGTTTATTATCGTTTGTGTTGGATTCCTTAAATTCTGAAAGCCTTGTATTGATTTTTTTTCTATAAAAAGGCATATATATGAGTGTGCCTATTATCGCAACCAATATGGGAATTGCGAGAATTGTGGGTATGATTATAATATGCATAATATTATACTCCTTTCTTTTAGATTCCTATGAATTCTTTGAATATGTAGTAGTAAGTGCGAGTAACAATTGTTTTACTGTCATCCGACATAGTGAGGATGAACTTCTGCCCGAGTGTCGGCTTTATGCTTTTTATGTGGTTGGCAGATACTATTACTGAGTTGCTTATCCTAATGAATTCTTTTGGGTCAAGTATCTCTTCTAATCTTCGCAATCGTTCGCTTATCTTGTATTCAGTGCCGTCACAGTGCGCTACAATATCGTGCGCAAAGCTCTCTACATGGGATATCTCAGATGTTTTCAGCCTGAATATCTCGTCTCCTCGTCGTCCGATGATACGCTCGGCGTAAACATTTTTTTCAGATATAATAAGATCAGCGCCATCATCTATCTCAAATCCCTTGGTAATGAGCTCGCGTGCTATATCAGAATAATGTGCTTCGCTTACCATAAGCTTTATTTTCATTCATATCTCTCCTTGTTTTTTTGAACCGGTTTGATATTATTATATATGAGGGGAATAAAAAAGCAACCGGTTTTGAATAGGTTGCAATTTGGGGTGCATACTTTACATGTAGGAGATCATTATGTATTACTCTTTTGATACATCGATTAAAATCAATTCTAATTTTAAAGCAGAAGATTACTTTCCTGCTATAGTTACATTCTCCGCTGAGGAAGTCAATAATGTTTTTATAGAATTCAGTTATCGTGATACAGATATGTTTGAATTAGTTGGCAGTTCCATGGATGGTATTATTAAGCAATTTACACTTACCTTATGTAATCACTTTGAGGTATATGATGATAACATGAATACTCCTGATGCTATGGAAGGAACCATTTTTTTCAGTAAAAACGATAGTATAGAATGTGAGATGTTCAATCTCCGGATATATAAGAATGGCTTGCGCATAGATATGTCTCAAAAAAGGACAGATAAGTTTTTAAAATGTGGACAACTTATATTTGTATTTGCAGATGATGAATCACTTGTTTCGTTATATGTCACTGATCTGTCGGATTTGGATATATCTCATGTATTGGAGGAAGTTAGTATAAATTAAGGAGATAACATTATGTGGAACAAAGATGAAGCTAAGGTTGCTGCATTGATATTTATTGCAGAATTCTTTGGTAAGGATTATGTAAAGGGTCATATCGCAGACGCTTGCGAAGCCTATCCAGCAGACATATATGATGACGTGGAATATGAATACTTTCTTGGATTTGAAGGAGCGGAGGATGCGAATCTGTGGACTGTGTTTGCGCGGGTGCTTGTGAATCGTGAAACTAAGGAGTGCATATTCCTTGATTATAAGACACCGGATGGAAAGCGCATGGAGAATCCTATCAAGCCGACTAGTTTTGCGTGATGGCACTATACTGTGGCACTTTATCAGCATTTTTGATATAATAATCTTATGTTGCGATACATTTACAGATATGGATTAAGGAGATGCTATGCTTGATATATTGATTGTTGAAGATGATAAGGAATTGTCGGGGCTTCTTACGGATTTTTTGCGGGCAGAGGGGTATGTTGTGTCTGCTTGTGAGACTGGGGAGAAGGCGCTTAGTCTGTGCGAGAAGTACGGGACCAGGCTTGTTGTGCTGGATATCAATCTTCCTGATATGAGCGGTTTTGCTGTATGTTCGAAGATCAGGGAGTTGGCGGATACGCCGATTCTGATTGTCAGCGCCAGGGTTGGCAAGGATGATAAGCTTGAGGGCTTCAATCTGGGCGCGGATGATTATATCGAGAAGCCTTACGATATAGATATCATGATTGCCAAGATCAAGGGTATCTTCAAGAGGCGGTTTCAGAGGGATATACTTAGTGCTAGCGGTGTGGAGCTTAATCTGTCCGATAGGACTGCGGTGATAGATGGTAAACCGGTTGAACTTCCTTATAAGGAGTTTGATCTTCTGGCGCTTCTTATGGAGAACAGGGGGAAATCCTTGAAAAAGGAGTATCTTTTTAATACTATATGGGGAGGCGACAGCGATTCGGAGATGCAGACTCTGCATGTGCACATAAACAGGCTTCGCCAGAAGCTAGGCGATGATCCGAAGAACGCTAAGAGGCTTTTGACTGTATGGGGCGTGGGGTATAAGTTTGTATGAAGACATATCGAATTCTTATGTGTTTGATCTTTTTGTTGTCGCTGGCGATTATTGTGGGCGTGAACGTCATCGTAAGGAATGAGAAGACTAGAAGTGATGGTATGTACAGAGTAGAGGCTAAGCGTATTGCGGATGCTATCGAGGAAGGCCAGGACTATGATTTAGCCGATTATCCTGAAATCACAGGCGTATATAGCGAGGAGGATGGTGATCTGTATGAGAGCAATTCTCACTATGTGATCATCCGTGCCGGTGGGAAGCTGTATCGCGTGGAGTATGAGCCTGTGAAGAGCAATTTCCTTGGGATTGTAAATGTTTCGCTCGTCTTCATGTTTGTGCTGATTTTTGTACTTCTGATATATATCTATATTAAGCTGATCATTCCTTTTGGTCGTATCAATAGCGTGCCGTCAGATCTTGCAAAGGGCAATCTTGCAATTGATGTGCCTGAGGAGAAAAGTAAGTTCTTTGGACGTTTTGTGTGGGGTATAAATATGCTTAAGGACACGATGCACAACGATAAAGCCAAAGAGATATCTCTTCTTCGAGATAAGAACATGCTTCTTCTGTCTCTGTCACATGATATCAAGACACCGCTTTCTTCGATTAAGCTTAACGCCAAGGCTCTTGAAAGAGGCTTATATAAGGAGCCAGAAAAAATCGCTTCGGCTGCTTCAAGCATAAATAAGCATGTTGATGAGATAGATGCGTTCTTAAGTGATATTATAAAAACTGCCAGAGACGAGTTCATGGAATTCGACGTTAAGAAGGGTGAATATTATCTTAAGGACTTGGTTGATAAGTTTAGTGCTGCTTACAAGTATACTCTTGAGGTCAAGGGCATAAAGTATCGTGTCGGGGATTATAGGAATCAGCTTCTGCTCTGTGATTTTGACAGACTTTTGGAGTGCCTGAGAAACCTTATGGAGAATGCTCTTAAGTATGGCGACGGTCACAGTATAGAGTTGTCTTTTGAGGTCATGGACGGCTGCGAACTCATAACGCTGGCCAATACAGGCTGTGCTCTGAAGGAAGAGGAGCTTACGGATATATTTGACAGTTTCCACCGTGGATCGAACGCTGCTAATATGCCGGGTAACGGTCTTGGACTATATATCTGCAAGAAACTCATGAATCTCATGGGCGGAGATATATATGCAGAGATTCTTGATGGACGTTTTCTTATGACGGTTGTGGTCCCTCTTGCGTAAAAGAGATTTCGAAAAATGTCTTGAAAAATCGAGGGTTTTGGTGTATCATTGTAGGTGATGATTTCTATATTCATCTATAACAATAAAAGGAGAATTTCCATTATGAAGAAGACAGTAAAGCGCGCTGTCGCACTTGCACTCAGCGCAACTTTGGTTTTCTCGTTAGCTACGGGATGCCAGAACAAGAAAAAAGCTAAGTACAATATCGGTATATGTCAGCTCGTTCAGCATGATGCTCTTAATGCTGCAACAGAAGGCTTTAAGAAGGCTCTTGAGGATAAGCTTGGTGATGATGTAAGCTTCGATGTTCAGAACGCTCAGGGTGATTCA
>DOVJ01000076.1 GCA_003520145.1 Eubacterium sp. | reverse complement strand
GAAATCCAGATCAAGATGGCACAGGGTGCAAAGCCTGGTGAAGGCGGACACCTTCCAGGTAAGAAGGTATATCCATGGATTGCCAAGACGAGACACTCTACACCGGGTGTAAGTCTTATATCACCTCCACCTCATCATGATATATATTCGATCGAGGATCTTGCTCAGCTTATATATGACCTTAAGTGTGCCAACAAGGAAGCAAGAATCTCTGTAAAGCTTGTATCAGAAGCAGGCGTAGGAACAGTCGCTGCAGGTGTTGCCAAGGCAGGCGCCGCAGTAGTACTTATCTCTGGATATGATGGAGGTACAGGTGCAGCACCACTTTCATCTATACATAACGCAGGTCTTCCTTGGGAACTTGGTCTTGCAGAGACACATCAGACACTTCTTGCTAACGGTCTTCGTAATCGTGTTATCATCGAAACCGATGGTAAGCTCATGTCAGGCAAGGATGTTGCCGTAGCTGCTATGCTCGGCGCTGAAGAGTTTGGCTTTGCAACAGCTCCGCTTATCACACTTGGCTGCGTCATGATGCGCCAGTGCCAGTCTGATACATGTCCTATGGGCGTAGCTACACAGAATCCTGAGCTTAGAAAGCGTTTTGCCGGAAAGCCAGAGTATGTCGAGAACTTTATGCATTTTATAGCAAGAGAGTTAAGAGAGATCATGGCTTCTCTCGGAATCAGAAGTGTGAATGAACTTGTCGGAAGAACAGACCTTCTTAGAGTAAGAGATGAGCTTTCTGCAAGGGAAGCAAAGCTTGATCTGTCGCGTATACTGTATACCGGTGAGTATCAGCCTGTTACACATGATAAGAGTGATATGTATGACTTCGCACTTGAGAAGACGAAGGATGAAAGTGTTCTTCTTAAGAACAAGAAGATCAAAGCAGCTATAGAAAAGGGTGAGAAAGCGTCGCTTAGCGTAGAAACCTGCAGTATCGACAGAACATTTGGTACACTGCTTGGTGCGCAGATAACCAGACTTCATCCGGAAGGACTTGAGAGTGATACGATCACGATAGACTGTACAGGCGCAGGTGGACAGAGCTTTGGCGCATTCATACCAAAGGGTCTTACTCTGAAGCTTACAGGTGACAGTAACGACTACTTTGGTAAGGGTCTTTCAGGTGGTAAGCTTATATTGTCAGCTCCAAAGGAGGCTGCATATGATCCTGCACAGAACATAATCGTAGGTAATGTTGCTCTGTATGGCGCTACATCAGGCGAAGCTTACATAGCCGGTATGGCAGGAGAGAGATTCGCTATACGTAATTCAGGTGCTATAGCAGTAGTTGAAGGCGTCGGAGAGCATGGCTGCGAATATATGACCGGTGGTATAGTTGTTATACTCGGAAGTACAGGAAAGAACTTTGCAGCTGGTATGAGCGGCGGTATAGCTTATGTTCTTGATGAAGACAATACGTTATACAAGAATCTTAATAAGGAACTTGTAAGCATGGAGAATATCGCATCTAAGGAGGATGCTACAAAGCTTAGAACACTTATAGCTTCTCATGTTGAGGCTACAGGCTCTAAGAAGGCTAAGGATATACTTGATAGATTCGATGAATATCTTCCACACTTTAAGAAGATCATACCAATCGATTATAAGGAAATCTTGAGACTGATAGCTAAGGAGTCAGAACGCGGAGCCGATCCTGAAACAGCTAAGATAGAAGCTTTCAGAATCTTTACAGGAGGTGCTGAATAATGGGAAAAACAACAGGTTTTTTGGAATATGACAGAATAGAAGGACCGGTACGCAGCGAGGAAGAAAGAATCAAGAATTTCTTCGAATTTCATGACAGACTGCCGCTGAAGGAACAAAAAGAGCAGGCAGCGCGCTGTATGGACTGTGGTGTACCATTTTGTCAATATGGCAAGATGATAGCAGGTATGATGAGTGGATGTCCTCTTCACAATCTGATCCCGGAGATCAATGATCTCGTATACAGAGGACGTATGGCTGAAGCTTATAACAGACTGTCAATCACACACAGTTTTCCAGAATTCACATGTCGTGTGTGTCCTGCACTTTGTGAGGCAGCATGTACATGTGGCGTTCACAATGCGCCTGTATCGACTAAGGAAAATGAAAAAAGCGTCATAGAATATGCTTTTGAAAACGGTCTTGTCAAGGAGGAAGTTCCATCAGTCAGAACAGGTAAGAAGGTTGCTGTCATAGGAAGTGGTCCATCTGGTCTTGCTGCTGCACTTTTGCTTAACAGGAGAGGTCATGACGTGACAGTCTATGAGAGAAGAGACAGAATCGGCGGACTTCTTCGATATGGAATTCCTAACATGAAGCTTGACAAGAAGGTCATAGACAGACGTCTTAAACTGATGGAGGACGCTGGGATACATTTTAAGACAGGTGTTGATGTAGGAAAGGATGTATCGGCTAAGGAACTCGAGAAAGGATATGATGCGATCGTACTTGCGTGCGGAGCATCAAATCCAAGAGATGTGAGTGTTCCGGGAAGAGACGCAAAGGGCATAAGATTCGCTGTTGACTTCCTTACTGAAGTAACCAAGACTTTGCTTGATAGCGATTATACTAAGGTTCCTTATGAGCTTGCCAAGGATAAGGATGTAGTCATAGTAGGTGGCGGTGATACTGGCAATGACTGTGCGGGAACATGTATCAGACTTGGTGCTAAGAGTGTTACACAGCTTGAGATCAATCCTATGCCTTCAGAAAAGAGACTTCCATCAAACCCATGGCCAGAGTGGCCAAGAGTCCTGAAGACCGACTACGGCCAGGAGGAAGCTATATGGAAGTTCGGACATGATCCGAGACTCTATAAGACAACAGTTAAGGAATTTGTGAAGGATAAGAACGGTGACCTTAAGGAAGTGGTTCTTGTATCACTTGAGTCTAAGAAGGATGAAAAGACAGGAAGAAACATGATGGTTCCTGTAGAAGGTACAGAGAAGAAGATCCCTGCACAGCTTGTACTTATCGCTGCAGGTTTCTTAGGAAGTGAAAAGTATGTAACGGACGCTTTTGGCGTTGAGACGGATTCTCGTACTAACGTAAAGACTCTTAAAGGACAGTTCAAGGCTTCTAAGAAGGGTATATTTACTGCTGGTGACATGCATAGCGGTCAGTCGCTTGTAGTCAGAGCCATCGCCGAGGGTCAGAAGGCAGCAAGAGAAGTTGATGAATATCTGATGGGATATTCTAATCTGTAAATATTTTTTGATACATTTTCGAATAAGTGGTATAATGCAAAGGAGACAATATGGCCAGAATAAATCATAACTATCTGAAACTTCAGGGAAGCTATCTTTTTTCTACGATTGGAAAGAAGATAAGAGAATATGAGCAGGAGCATCCTGACAAAAGAATCATACGTCTTGGCATAGGCGATGTGACACAGCCCCTTGCTCCAAAGATCATACAGGCTTTGCATACGGCTGTTGATGAGATGGGCAGTAAAGACAGTTTCAGAGGATATGCGCCGGATCTTGGATATGAGTTCCTGCGCAGTAAGATCGCTGAAGTGGATTACAGATCACTTGGATGCGATATATCGTCAGATGAGATATTTGTTTCGGATGGTGCGAAGTGCGATTGCGGAAACATACAGGAGATATTCGGCATAGATAACAGGATAGCAGTCTGCGATCCTGTTTATCCTGTATATGTAGATTCGAATGTTATGGCAGGACGTACTGGTGTATATAACGAAGCGCTTGGTGGATTTGAAGATGTGATATATATGCCTTGTACTAAGGACAATGGCTTTATTCCAGAGATTCCTAAGGAAGTACCGGATCTTATATATCTGTGTTTTCCGAATAATCCTACAGGTACAGTGATCAAGAAGGACAAGCTTCAGCAGTGGGTTGATTATGCTAAGAAGAACAATTGCGTCATACTCTATGATGCAGCATATGAGGCTTATATAAGCGAAGCGGGTGTGCCACACAGCATATATGAGTGTGATGGTGCTACTGAGTGTGCCATAGAATTCAGATCATTTTCAAAGACGGCCGGATTCACAGGCTTAAGGCTTGGCTTTACAGTCATACCTAAGAAACTGAAGGTTGAGGGTGTAGCTTTGCATGATCTGTGGGCAAGAAGACATGGAACTAAGTACAATGGTGCACCTTATATCGTGCAGAGAGCTGGAGAAGCAGTATATTCAGAAGCCGGACGTAGTCAGGTGAATGAACAGATAGCTTATTATATGGCTAATGCCCGTCTGATCACAGAAGGACTCAAAGGTGCAGGTTATGAAGTGTATGGCGGCACGAATGCTCCGTATATATGGCTTAAGACACCTGACAATATGACAAGCTGGGAATTCTTCGATCTGTTGCTTGAAAAAGCGAATGTAGTAGGAACACCAGGCTCAGGATTTGGTCCTCATGGTGAACACTACTTTAGACTTACTGCCTTTGGCAGCAGAGAAAACACGATAGAAGCGATGCAAAGAATCAAAGAAAGATTATGATTTCAATCTGCCACTGATGGCAGGATGGGAGTGGCTATTATGTCAAAGTATATATTTGTGACCGGAGGAGTTGTCTCAGGTCTTGGAAAAGGAATTACGGCTGCCTCTTTGGGAAGACTTTTGAAGGCACGTGGACTTAAGGTAACTGCACAGAAGCTTGATCCATATATTAATGTGGATCCTGGAACGATGAGTCCATATCAACATGGAGAGGTGTATGTGACAGAAGACGGAGCTGAGACCGATCTTGATCTCGGACATTATGAAAGGTTCATAGACGAGGATCTTACTAAGTTTTCAAACCTCACATCCGGAAGAGTGTACTGGAATGTACTGAATAAGGAAAGACGTGGAGAGTACTTGGGTTCTACAGTTCAGGTTATCCCGCATATCACGAATGAAATCAAGGATTTCGTATATCGTGCCGGAAGGGAAACGAACGCGGATGTCGTTATCACTGAGATAGGAGGAACTATAGGTGATATAGAATCCCAGCCCTTTCTTGAGGCTGTAAGACAGGTATCCTTGGAGGTTGGTAAAGAAAACAGCCTCTTCATCCATGTGACACTTGTTCCTTACCTTCATGGCTCGAATGAACACAAATCCAAGCCGACACAGCATTCTGTTAAGGAGCTTCAGGGTATGGGAATCAATCCTGATATCATAGTCTTAAGGTGCAACGAACCGCTTGAGAGCAACATATTCAAGAAGATCTCCATGTTCTGCAACGTCAAGGAAGATTGTGTTATCGAAAACAGAACTCTTGATTCTTTGTATGCGGCTCCACTTATGTTAGAAGACAGTAACTTTTCTTCAGTAGTCTGCAGGGAGTTGTCGATACATGCTCCGTCGATAGACCTTACGGAATGGAGACAGATGTCTGAGCGTATTGCGAGTGCCGATAAGACTGTTAAGATAGGATTGGTCGGCAAGTACACAGAGCTTCATGATGCATATCTATCAGTTGCAGAGGCTCTTCGTCATGCTGGATATGCTGCCGGGGTTAAGGTTGATATAGATTGGATCGATTCCGAGTCACTTGATCTTGAGAATATAGAAGAGAGGCTTGGCAGTGTCTCTGCTATTATCGTTCCGGGCGGTTTCGGTGACAGAGGTATAGAAGGCATGATATATGCTGCTTGTTACGCAAGAGAGCATAAGATACCTTACTTTGGTATCTGTCTTGGTATGCAGATTGCTGTTATCGAATACGCAAGACATGTATGTAATATTGCGGATGCCTGTTCGGGAGAATCGGAGAATCCGTCGACTCATAAGGTTATAGATCTTCTTCCAGGACAGAATTCGGAAACCGAAAAAGGTGGTACACTTCGTCTGGGAAGTTATCCGTGTGTTATCAAGCCGGATACATTGATGGAGCGTTGCTACAAGAAGAAGGAGATTGCCGAGAGACACAGACACCGCTTTGAATTTAACAATGATTACAGGGAAATCTTAGAAGCTAACGGTCTTGTATTATCGGGACTATCACCGGATGGGAATCTTGTTGAGACGGTTGAGATCAAAGATCATCCGTTCTATATAGGCGTTCAGTATCATCCGGAGTTTAAGTCGAGACCTAACAGACCGCATCCTATCTTCAGAGAATTTATTAAAGCTGCTATCGCAATGGAGGAAAAATAAGTGAAACCTGATAAGAAGATAATCTTAGAAGACGGAAGTGAATATTATGGATATGGCTTTGGCGCGAATAAGACCATAGTTTCGGAGATAGTTTTCAACACATCTATGGTCGGGTATCAGGAGATAATCTCTGATCCGTCATATACAGACCAGGCTGTGGTGATGTC
>DOVJ01000043.1 GCA_003520145.1 Eubacterium sp. | reverse complement strand
GCCGTATCAAACTTTGCGCTGACACTCCCGGAAGAACAGAGTGATCTGGCTCAGGCTATTACGAGAGATCCCTATAATTTTGATTTTCTTACGATCCGTGAGAAATTCGACGAGAAAGAGCTGAAAGATGCCCTGATGGATAACATCGGAAAGTTCCTTTTGGAGCTTGGAAACGGATTTGCATTTGTGGGTAGAGAAGTAAGGCTGCAGATCGGCGAGACTGAAGAATATGTAGATATGCTCTTTTACAATATCAAGCTGCACTGCTATGTTGTTGTAGAAGTGAAGGTTGAAGAGTTCAACCCTCGTGATATGGGACAGCTTGGAACATATATGGTAACGGTGAACCATCACCTGAAGGGCGAAAACGACGGTCCGACACTCGGACTGATCATCTGTAAGGGCAAGGACAATGTAAAAGCCCAGTATGCCCTGGAAGCAAGCAGCCAGCCTATGGGAATTTCTGCATACGATATTAACGCATTCTTGCCGGAGGACTATAAATCCTCCCTTCCTTCGATTGAGGAAATAGAGGTAGAACTTTCTGATGTGACAGGTAGTAACTCCGAGAAAAAAGGAGGGCAGGACGCATGAGTAAAGAATCCAATAAAAAGGCTGGAGTAGTATATATTCTTACTAATCCGAGTTTTCCGGAATATGTGAAAATTGGATATGCTGATGATATTAATAAACGCCTTAAAGAACTGAATCGCAGCGAATGTATCCCTTTTGCTTTTAGAACCTATGCGGTTTACGAGGTAAATGAAAGACTTCGTGATATTGCAATCCATAATATGATTGACAATATAAATCCTAATCTCAGAGCAATTGAGACTTTTGATGGAAAGAAAAGAACTAAAGAGTTCTACGCCATGACCGCAGATGACGCTTACGCTATTTTGAAAACTATTGCTGATATTAGCGGTACTTCCGATAGACTACATAAACTCACACCGGAGGGCCATGAAATTGAGGATGAAAAGATTGCAGCCGAGGTTGAAGATAGTATTGTTTACACGGAAGAAGCATTCTTAGCCAAGGCGGATTCTGAAATAAGGGAACTGTATCGAAAACTGAGAGAAGCGTTAACTTCATTAGAAGGCGTTTCTGTTGAAGCCAAAAAACTCTATATCGCTTTTAAGGCTCCAAAGAATTTCGCAGATGTAGAAGTTCAGAAACATGCCTTGAAAATATTTGTAAATATGCGCAAGGGAACACTGAAGGATCCTGACAATATGGCTGATGATGTATCCAACCTTGGACATTGGGGGAACGGAGATTATCGCATATATCTTAAATCAGATTCAGATTTTGAGTATGTTATGGGGCTGATTAGCCAGGCCTATAGAAGAAATGGGGATAATTAATGAATAATAATGATTAGGACACTATTGAATTACTGGTGGTTTTGTGGTAAAATATAAGTGGGGAAGTATACCTTATGTAAGGTTACTCCCACTTACATTTGATTATATGGGAAAGGAGGTATTCGTATGTATAACTACTTTAGTGGACTTTTTAATACCGGAAGCGGATATGCTAATAACAATATGTCGCTGTATTCTTCATTCTCGCAGTTATCGAGTATCAAGAACGGTTCTTATGGCATGCTTCTTAAGCAGCACTATGGTAATCTTAAGGTTTCTAATAGTGATTCGACTAAGAGTACTAAGGTTGACGAACTGAGTACAGAATCTCTGTATGAGAGTTTTAAGACTAAGGCTTCAAGCAAGGAAACAGTTAATGCTGCTGATAAGAAGGCACTTACCGATATAGGCAGCAAGACTGAAGATCTTACTATAAGCGCGACTGCGCTGTATACTAAGGGCTCGAAATCAGCATTTGCATCGGGTAAGGCAGAAGATGCTGTGGCAGCAGTTAAGGATTTTGTCAGTGATTATAATTCGCTGGTTAGTGCTGCGCAGAAGTCCAACATAAGTGCAGTTAAGAAGGAAACAGATAACCTTATCGGTGATGTCAAGACATATGAGAAGGGACTCTCTAAGGTTGGCATCAGTATAGCTGATGATGGTACATTGGCTTTGGATAATAAGAAGCTTGACAACATGGATGTTGATGCGCTGAAGGATGTATTCAGCGGTTCTAATTCTGTTGCATACAAAGTGGCTTTCAAGGCGCTCAGTCTTGGACAGACCGCAGCCAATGCCTCATCCACTACATATACCGGGGACGGTCAGTTTAAGAACAATACAAACAGTATATTTGACAGTTATCTGTAATGTGTCGGGAAAACCAAGGAGGGTTTGATATGAATGTTAATGGAGTAACATCGGCTACAGGTGCATATACTGGCTATGGCACTAAGGCTGTTAAGAAAAGTGAAGAGAAGAAGTCTGAGAGTACGTCTGATAAGGGCGTCATCTATGAGAAGACTAAAGCTTCAGATGTGGATAGGGAGGCTTTGATCGAGAAGCTTAAGGCTGATTCGCAGGCTAGGATTTCACAGATGCAGAGTCTTGTAACAGATATGTTCAAGAAGCAGGGCAAGGTTATCGGTACTGCGGACGATATGTGGAAAGTTCTTGCAAGCGGTGATTTTACAGCCGATGAAGAGACGGTTGCCAAAGCCAAAGAGGATATATCAGAAGACGGATATTGGGGTGTAAAACAGACGTCGGAGAGAATATTTGAATTCGCAAAAGCGCTTTCGGGCGGCGATCCTGAGAAGATGAAGAAGATGCAGGAAGCTGTAGAGAAGGGCTTTGGCGAGGCGACGAAGACATGGGGGAAGGATATGCCTGAGATAACTACTCAGACGCATGATGCTATCAACCAGAAATTCAAGGATTTCTTCGGTGAAGAATAGTCATGTAATGAAAGCTATGAGATAAAGATGGAAGGCCCCGAGCTTAAGTTGAGCTCGGGACTTACTTTTTGTGTAGGAGACTTATGGATAAGATAGAAGAATACTATAACAAGTTCAACGAGGAAAAGCGACTTACAAGGCGCCGTGGTATAGTCGAGTACAGGACGTCTTTTGTCTACATACATGAGTGCCTTCTTAAGCTTAGAGAGAGCGGCAGAGCGGCTTCTGATATAAGAATACTCGATATAGGCGCAGGGTGTGGTGCTTACACGATTCCTCTTCATGAAGAGGGCTTTGATGTGACTGCTGTTGAGTATGTGAAGCACAATGTAGGCATACTTAAGAAGAAGTGTCCTGAAGTTAAGGCTTATCAGGGTGATGCAAGGAACATGAAGAAGTATGAAAGCGGCTATTATGACCTGATTCTGCTGTTTGGCCCGATGTATCACCTCTTTGGTGAGGATAAGGATAGGGCTCTTCTGGAGGCAACGCGCCTTCTTGCGCCTGGCGGCTTCCTTCTGATTGCCTACTGCATGAACGAGTACAGCATCATAACTTATGGTTTTAAGGAACGTCACATACTCGAAGCGAAGGCCGATGGTCACATAGATGATACTTATCATGTGAGAAATGCTATGGAAGACCTCTATGATTATGTAAGAATCGAGGATATAGACAGGCTTAAAGGGGTGTCTGGATTATCAAGATATAAGATAATCAATGCAGACGGACCTGCAAACTATATGAGGCGTGAGCTTAATGCTCTAAGCGATGAGGAATTCGAGGAATTCATGAATTATCACTTGAGCGTGTGTGAAAGATACGAACTGCTGGGTGCTGCAGGACATGTGGTGGATGTGTTGAAGAAGTAAATTATAATATATGTGGATGGGTTAGTGGTATGCTATTCAAAAAAATCAAGATCAACAGATGGCTGTTTGCCTTAGCGGCAACAGTGTTCTTTTTCTTGCTTCTTGTGGAAGAAGCAATCAGTGGATTGTATGTTAATAAAGTTTATAAGAATCAGAGTATATATGGTAAGGAAACTTATGCATTTTTTCATGATCCTATGCTTACAATTAAATACAGAGATATGGTCAACACTGGTGTTGATATCGAGAATCTGAGTTTATCGAAAGTAGCTGAAAAAGAAGAGGGACATATATCTTTTGCAGGATATAACTATAGTATTAAAGAACATGGCATTCCTTCGGATGATACTGAATTTGCTGTGGAAGATGTATTGGTTAGATACTTTAATGATATATTCTTCCCAAAATATAAAGACTCTCTTTATTATACCAGGTTTTCTTTCAATAATGAGGATATGTATTATATAAAAAGCCATAAGGATGAGGTTTATGGCGGATACATATATGGACCAGAAAAGCTTGCGATAGAAGGGCGTATGTGTACTAATGTTGGTGAATGTGTCGTGGTTGGTAGATACAATATTGGTGACTATGTAGAATATGAAGGCAATCTGTATGAGGTTGTAGGAAAGATCAATATTATTAATTACTTGCCTGTAGTTTCGATATTCGCTGCTATATTTGAACGTGATGTATATGAGAAGATGAACAGGTATAATACGATTTTTATGTCATACGAAGATCTTCAGAAGCGCATAAGAGAAGCAGAGAAACCTATGGATGAAGAATATTACTGGTTTCCAGACAAATTCGTATTTGATAAAAGCAAGATTACTGAAGAGGATATGAATATACTTAAGACTATGGGTGTGGTAAAAAGTCTTAAGGAAACTTATGGCCGCTATGCAGGTGCATATGTATATATAGCCTGTCTATTTCCGATTTTGCCAGGGATTCTTATGTTCCTATGTGGAAGGAAGTATGTGAGGAGTTATAAGTTATGAGGTACTTAAGATCGAGGGCTTTTGTTCTTTTTGCGATTTTACTTGTGTATTCTTATGTTATATATAAGATGATGCATAGTATATCTAAGTTCAAGGACTATTCTTGCATTATATTAAGGTGCATGTCTGTGCCGGCTTTCTACTACTTTGCGATTTTTTTGCTGGCAACTTTTTATCTTACGGCTTCTTTTAAGCTGTTTAACTGTCATGAATTATGCTTTGATGTGTATGGCAGTAGGAATTGTGGTTATCTAGGATGGCTTGTTCTTGTGGATGTCGTTTTGTCATCTTTGCTTGGCGGAATAGTTATGGTCAGCTTCAGTAATAAGTTTGGATATGATCCTCTATTCATGAGGTTTGTTATAGAGAGAATTCTTCTTAATTACATGCTTCCGGCTGTGCTTGCTATACTTATCGGCTTTTTTATGGCTTACTCTTTCAAGATGAGAACTGGTGTTATATTCACAGTCATAGTTATGTATCTTACTAGTCCTTCATTTGTTAGAGAAGCTGTTACAAAGTCTGATCTGTATAAGATTATGGCTTTTGTTCAGAACTTTGAGTTCATACAGGGCTGGGATAATATATATCTTCCTGTAGCGGTTGATAATGTCCGCCTGTATAAGTGGCTTAAGATTCTTGGCTTTATAGCGATTGCATCGATACCTGTTGTCAGGATTGTTGTCAAGAAGAGTAAAGTTGTTATATGTGCCCTGCTTGTTTTCTTCATCGGCTGTGAGGTATTCTACTACATGCCGCAGAACAGAGCTATGGAAGAATATGGAGTGCTTGCTAGTGAGGCTTATTACTTCAAGAATGGTGCGCCGAGTAAGACCGCTTGTGATAGTAAGTCGCCGTTTGTGATAGAGAGCTATGATCTTGACATGAAGTTTGATCATATGCAGCATGTTAAGTGTGATATGAAACTTGCTAAGGAGGATACTGATCGGGGCGAGTATACATTTACACTGTATCATACATATAAGATCAGTAAGATCACTTATGAGGGTAAAAGTGTATCCTATAATCGCGATGGCGATTATGTGACTGTTAAGGGGCTTGGCGAGGGTGTTATCCATATGGAATACTATGGTGTGCCGGAATCGTATGTGGCTGATTCTAAGGCTATTACTTTGCCTGAGTACTTCCCTTATTATCCAGTTGCCGGAAAGAAGCAGGTATATGGTTCGAAGGGTGTTATGAATGATTATGCTTCTGCTTATAAGGTCAGAACTTGTGTTGAGGGGTTGTATACGAATCTTGATAAGACAGGGGATGGCGTATATGAGGCTGTTTGTCATGGCCCTTACTTGCTTAAGGGTATGATAAAAGAGGTTGAGGTGGCTGGTTATAAGGTGCTGATGCCAAGATATAATGTGGGTAATCGTGTTATTCCAGAGGAATTGATAGAGGAAAGTGTAAAGACTTTGGTTGCACATACGGATACGAAGCCTAAGTTTATATGTCTCGGTATGAATATGACTATGGCATATAGTCTTGGCTCTTATATAGGTGATGGTTATATAGATTCCCCTTACAGGGCTGTGTTCGAGGAGGAGAAGTAGGATGCTTTCGATAACGAATCTTGAAAAAGGATTTAAGAACAAAGAGATATTTAAGAGTATGTCTATTCAGATGGATGAGGGTATATATGGGTTTCTTGGTCCGAATGGTGCCGGCAAGACGACTCTTATAAGGTGTATATGCGGTGTGTATAAGTTCAAGAAGGGTGAGATAGCTTTGGACGGCGTTAAGGTGGGTGATAAGGCTTATGTTGATAAACTTGGCTATCTGCCTCAGAGCTTCGGGCTTTTTAAGGATATGAAGGTTAGTGCAGCTCTTGACTATATGGCTGGACTTAAGAGGGTTCCTAAAGCTATGGTACAGAGTGAGATAGACAGAGTGCTTCGAATCACTAATCTGTCTGACAGGAAGAATGACCGTATAAGAAGTTTATCTGGTGGTATGATAAGAAGGCTTGGTATAGCGCAGGCTTTGCTTGGCGACCCTAAGCTTCTGATTTTTGATGAGCCGACTGCGGGTCTTGATCCTGAGGAGCGTATCAGATTCAAGAAGATCATAGCGGGGCTTAGTAAGGATAAGATCATACTCATATCTACGCATATATGCAGCGATATAGAGGCTCTCTGTGATAAAGTCATGGTCATAGATGGTGGCAGGATGTTATACAACGGTTCTCTTGAGGGACTTGAAGAGATAGGAAGTAAGAGTGATCGCGCTGTGGAAGATGGCGTTAGTGAAAGCATGCTTGAGAGGGGATATCTATGTCTGTTAAACAAAGATGCCGAAGGCTTAGCATAGGTTATGCTATTCCTCTTTTGGTCCTTTATGTTGTCATGCCTGCTTTTTTGAAGTACTTTTCAAAAAGTCTCTCTCATGAGGAGTGTAAGGTAGCGTGTTCTATGATGTTGCAGAG
>DOVJ01000234.1 GCA_003520145.1 Eubacterium sp. | reverse complement strand
GAGATGATGTGGGGATTGCAAGCATATTCGAGTTTTCGCGGAGCGCTTGCTAATCGGCGGCTTGCAAAAAGATAGAAATCGCCACGTGTCCTAGTGATTGGTTTTTTACATCCCCGTAATTGTTATGAGGTAAATGTATAATTACATCTTCTCGTGGAATGTACGTGATATAACGTCGTCCTGCTGTTCCTTTGTAAGCTTAACGAAGTTAACAGCGTATCCGGAAACTCTGATTGTGAGCTGTGGATAGTTCTCTGGATGAGCCTGAGCGTCAATAAGAGTCTCTCTGTTAAGAACGTTTACGTTAAGATGATGTCCGCCTTTTTCAGCATAACCATCTAACAAAGCTACTAAGTTATCTACCTGTGTTGCACTAATATCTGCCATTGTATATATTCCTCCTTAATCATTATCATCTATGCCTATATGAAGAGTAGGCACTTTACATGCCATATTCTGACCAGCACATTCGTTGCTGTTCATGGTCTGAACATCGGCTTTAGCCTGGACATCGGCGACAGCCACATTCATGTGGCCGCCTCCTTTGTCCATAAATGAATCTAACATTCCGACGATTTCGTCGATCTTTGAATCTTCATTATTATTCATGTATCAATCCTTATTACTGTGCATTGGTAATGCTTGGAATCTCAAGATCTCCTGCAAATACCTGATCCTTGCCAAGAGCATTTGGCACGATAGAGAAGGTATTAGAGATACCATCCTGTGCGTCTGCAAATGGAAGCTTAGCTACTGAAGAAAGCGAAGCAACAGCACCGTTAGTATCACGACCGTGAAGTGGGTTAGCACCAGGTGCGAATGGGATACCAGCCTTACGTCCGTCAGGTGTAGAACCTGTGTTCTTTCCGTATGTTACGTTAGATGTGATTGTAAGGATAGATGTTGTTGGAACACCTTCTCTGTATGTATGATGCTTTCTTACCATAGCCATGAACTTCTTAACGATCTCTACTGCGATCTCGTCAACTCTGTCATCGTTGTTACCATACTTAGGGAAATCGCCTTCGATCTCGAAGTCTGTAGCTACGTTCTTAGCTTCACCGATCTTCTTGATCTCTGACTTACCTGTCTGAGGATCCTTAACTCTCTTAGTGATCTCTACGTTAGATCTCTTGATCTTAACCTTAGCGTACTTGATAGCTGAGAGTGAGTCTGCTACTACTGAAAGACCTGCAATACCTGTTGCGAAGTATCTCTTAACATCTCTGTCATGAAGAGCCATCTGAGATCTCTCGTAGCAGTACTTGTCATGCATATAGTGGATAACGTTAAGTGTGTTAACGTAAACACCAGCAAGCCACTCCATCATATCTGTATACTTAGCCATAACATCGTTGTAATCAAGGTACTCGCCTTCAACAGGTCTGTACTTAGGACCTACCTGTACACCTGTACACTCATCAACACCACCGTTGATAGCGTAGAGGAGACACTTAGCAAGGTTAGCTCTAGCTCCGAAGAACTGCATCTCCTTACCAACTCTCATCGAAGATACACAACAAGCGATAGCATAATCATCGCCATGTGTTACTCTCATGAGGTCATCGTTCTCATACTGGAATGATGAAGTCTTGATAGACATCTTAGCACAGAATCTCTTCCAAGCGATTGGAAGTCTTGTTGACCAAAGAACTGTCATGTTTGGCTCTGGTGCTGTACCAAGGTTGTTAAGTGTGTTAAGGAATCTGAAAGACATCTTTGTTACCATAGAACGTCCGTCGACACCCATACCACCGATTGACTCTGTAACCCATGTAGGATCACCAGCGAAAATCTGATTGTATTCTGGAGTACGAGCGAACTTAACAAGTCTTAACTTCATAACGAAGTGGTCTACGAATTCCTGAATCTGCTCTTCTGTAAATGTACCGTTAGCAAGGTCTCTTGTAGCATATACATCAAGGAATGTTGATGTACGTCCAAGTGACATAGCGGCACCGTTCTGCTCCTTAACAGCTGAAAGGTAACCAAAGTATGTAGCCTGGATAGCTTCCTGAACGTTAGATGCAGGCTTAGAGATATCGCATCCGTAAGATGCAGCCATAACCTTCATCTCCTTGAGAGCCTTGATCTGCTCTGAAAGTTCCTCACGAAGTCTGATAACATGATCTGTCATCTCGCCATCTGTGATAGACTTCTGATATTCCTTATCTTCGATAAGTCTGTCGATACCGTAAAGAGCAACTCTTCTATAGTCACCTATGATACGTCCACGACCATATGCATCAGGAAGACCTGTGATGATGTGGTTTGTACGGCAAACTCTCATCTCTGGTGTGTAAACATCGAATACACCATCGTTATGTGTTTTTCTATGCTTCTTAAAGAAATCTTCTACTTCAGGATCCATAGTGTATCCGTTGGTCTGAAGTGCAGCCTTAGCCATGTTAAGACCACCATATATCTGCATAGATCTCTTGAAAGGCTTATCTGTCTGGAAACCTACGATCTTCTCAAGATCCTTGTTAAGGTAGCCTGGGCCGTGAGATGTGATAGTAGATACGATAGATGTATCCATATCAAGGACGCCGCCCTTTGCTCTTTCTTCTTTAGTAAGTTCCATAACCTGTGCCCAAAGAGTCTTAGTGCCTTCTGTTGGTCCACAAAGGAATTCTTCATCTCCATCATATGGAGTATAGTTCTTCTGAATGAAATCTCTTACATTGATTTCTGACTGCCACTTTCCACCTACAAATCCATTCCATGATTCTGAATTCATCGTTGAAAAAACCTCCTTTAAAATAAATAAATTATTGAGTTATTATGTGATCGGGCATTGACCCTGACCTCTATCTTAATTTCATTATAAATGGAAATTGTATACAAGTCAACGACAAAAAGCTTCCAAAGGTGTTCTTTTTTAAGTGCAGAATGGCTTATATTAGGTCATTTGAACTTTGCGTGTTAAGAATGTTAACTACAAACCGAATTGCATTGTGAAAAATGTAACGAACTTCCGGCTGCTTTTTGAAGATGAGGGTGTATTTCGACTATTTGCAAAAAACTTTGTGAAAAAATATGTAATGTTGACGAGAACGAAATTCTGGTATATAATGTGTCTTGATATTTTGGAAGAAATAGGAGGTTTGTCATGAAAATTGCGGTTACTTATGAAGATGGCGCTGTTTTTCAGCACTTTGGCAAGACAGAACATTTTAAGATATATGAAGTAGATGAATCAAAGAATGTGATATCGTCGGAGGTTATCGGTAACGAAGGCGCTGGACACGGTGCTTTGGCCGGAATTCTAAAAGCTAAAGGAGTTAAGGTGCTTTTGTGCGGTGGCATCGGTGCTGGCGCTATGATGGCGCTTGCTGATAATGATATAGATGTATATGCGGGCAATGATGGCGCTTGTGATGCTGTTGTGGAGGCGTATCTTCAGGGAAAACTAAAAGAAGGCGTTGAGAGTACATGTGATCATCATGATCATGACCACGAGCATGGCTGTTCGTGCCATTGTCACGACCATGATCACGATCACGACCATGAGCATGAACATCATCATCATGAAGAATAGGAGATAATATAGATGGAAAAGATTACAAAAGATACTATTATTAAGGATGCCATAACGATTGAGCCTGATATCGTGAACATATTCATGAGTTCTGGCATGCATTGCATAACCTGCCCAGCGGCTCTTGGTGAGACAATAGAAGAGGCTGCTTATGTGCACGGAATCGATATAGAAGATCTTATGCTTGATATAGAAGATTATCTGAAGCTTAAGAAAGAGAGCGAGTTGCTGTAATATGCATCAACAGTTACTGCTTGCAATCATAGGATAATAATACTCTCAGTAATGCGTGCTTGCACGTAATTACTGAGAGTTTATTTATTTTACAGCCCTCTTTTTAGTATTTTCTTGTTATCTTTTTCCATTTTTTGTCAGGATTTTGTGTGTCATACACACTTCTTTAATTTTCGGATCGCATCCTTATAGACCAGTCTGCAACGCTCGTTCTGGTAAAAGTTGAAGTCCCTTATTAATTGTTCTTCTGGCACTATGATCTGCGCACATTCGCGAAGACTGTTGTAGGATGGGTCCTTCTTGTCTTGTGGTGCGATATCTTCTACAAGTAGATAGAATTCTCTGTGGTCTTGTTCTTCCACAAGATACAGTGAAGCCTTGTGTTTTCTTGCAAATGTTGCGGAAACTTTGGAGGTTCCCATGATCAGCTCGTCCATATCTGAATATATGAAGAAGTGATTGCTGGTTTCCTTTTTGTCTTTTGTGGTTTTGGCTTTGGGCTTATCCTGAGATTGCGCTTCTTCTTCTTTAGCTAATTGCTTTATGAAATCAGGAACCTTAAAAGGGGAATTGTCATCTGCCGCGTCGAAGTTTGGTGGGGCTGGATTATCGATTTCTTTGGTTGTGACCGCGTAATCTGGGTCTATGTCATGCAGCGCATCTATATATATGTCGATTCGAAAGAGTTTGCTTGATGGCATAGGTGTGACGTCGATCTCATATTGGGTATCGTTCTTCTGCGCAAATGCCGGTATATTGAGGCCGTATGCACGATTGAAATCTTCTAGTACATACGTGGCTAACTCGGCCATATCAGGCGAATTGTATGTTAAGGAATTCGCATCGGATACTATGGCCTGCACCTCCTGATAGGTGAGGAGTACGTAATACTGATTGTCGTTGACCTTGTTGAATTGCATACGGATACACCTTCCTTTTCTTTCTTCTTTGGTTTATGATAATTTTATAGGAAATGTTTCGATAATGCAATAGTTTTACGTGAATTTTTTCTTGACAGGGATAGTGTTTGGTTGTATGATATACGTAGCGTACGAAGAAGTTGGAGGTGTATGCTGGCGAAGTTTGAAGATCAGTATGATTTCATTCAGACTTTTATTGAGACGGATAACAAGGGTGTATATCTGGTGCGTCACAAGTCACTTGAGGTATACAGGGTACTGAAAAGATCTTATCTTAATTCACATGATGCTGAAGCACTGCGTGCAGAAGGCACATTTCTAAAAAGCCTTACGGCCGTTGATTCATTTGTCCCGAGGATATTGGATATGGGACAGGACGGCGATTTTCTATATATAATAGAAGAGTATATAGAAGGGCAATCATTAAAATCCTATTTTTATAAGAACAAAACAGATATATCGCATACTATTATTCTCTTTAGGAAGTTGTGTGATATAGTGGAATCGTTGCATGGCAATAAGCTTGGCGTTATATTGCATCTTGATATAAAGCCGGAGAATATTATCATATCTGGTGATGAGGTTTATCTTATCGACTTTGGCAATGCTGTGTATAAAGGACAGAAGTCTATAGGGTGTGGAACCAAGGACTATGCCTCTTATGAACAGTACATGGGTGGCACGGTTGATGAGAGGGCCGATATATTTGCACTAGGCAAGGTGCTTTGCTATATGCTTTTTAACAATGTAAGTGACGATTTTATAAGGACTGTATCAGAAGAGATGGGCAAGGTGCCTGCTTATCTGATCAATATTATATTAAGATGTACCGAAAAAAACCCAGATAGAAGATTTCGTAATGTAAAGAGCCTGATGGAAGAGCTGACAGATGAGGCTATGAAGCCTTCGATTGAGACGATCGGCGTAGTAGGAGTGCGGCACGGGATAGGTGCTACTTATGTATCTATGGCTTTAGTCCGTGAATTATCGCTTAAGGGTATAAGTGCTTACTATAGAGAAGAGAATGATTCTATGGATGCATGGGAGATCCTGAAAGTGAATAATAAAAGCCTGGATGCGTGTGGTATGTATGAAGCTATGGGATGTAAGATCATGCCTAAGCTGTCGGATGCGCTTTTGCTTAAGGAGAATAAGTGCAGGGTATGTGTAGTGGATTATGGCGTATATGAAGAGGATTGTGTGCCTAGGCTGGTCAAATCTGACAAAATAGTGGTTGTCGGAGGAGATACTGATATGACAAGAAGCAAGACCAGGCAGGTATATGATGATCTGAAGGCTATGTCGGACACTTATCTGATACTTAATCTTTCGAAAAAAAGCCGAATTGAGTGTATGGCCGAATATGATGGAAAGACTTATGCGCTTTCTTATAGAGGGAGGCCGAAACACATGTATCAAAGATTGTTGTTAAAACCAAAAGGGAGTAAGAGATGATTTCTTTTCGGAGGAAAAAGAAGATGGCGGGACGCCTTGATATAGCCATAACCGGGCTTTGCCCCGGGTGTGGTGCGACGCATCTTGCCATAAGTCTTGCTACTTATCTTGTTCACGCGAAAAAACTTAAGGTGGGGATCATGAGTCGAGAGACAGATTATGACTGCCTGCTTGACAATTCCTGCAGGTTGAAACCATGGGGATTTGTTAAGAATAACATATGTTTCGTGCGCTATTGCGAGAATATAGATGAGGATTTCGATTGTATGATCGTGGATTTCGGCGAAGGTTTTGGCGGCAGAAAGGAGGAATTTTTTAGGTGTGGTAAGAGGATTGTAGTTGCAGACCTGACTGCATGGAAGCAACAAAGTCTTACGGGACATATCGCCAAATATGGCATTAACAAGGACAACATCTATCTCTATGCTTTCGGCGACAAAAAGGCTGCTACTGTATTCTTCAGAAGACTGCACATAAAGCTTAGGCCTATTCCCAGAGAAGACAACGCTCTGGTGATAGATGGTGCTAATTTTGGGTTCTACGAGAGCCTGATAAAAATTGAATAATGAGTAACGAAACTGTGCCGAGATAATATATCACAACTTGGCATTAATAAATAGGTTCTCTGATTATATTTAGAAAAGGGGCTGTAAAAAACTATCAC
>DOVJ01000191.1 GCA_003520145.1 Eubacterium sp. | reverse complement strand
TCTCAATCTTAGACTTAACAAATGTCTCGTATTCAACGTCGCTTATCTCACCCTTCTTGTGTGAAAGCCTTGCCTTCTTGACATCCTGTGTCTGAGGGAAGCTACCGATGGTAGTTGTAGGGAAGAGTGGAAGGTTGAAGGTCTTCTTCTGAAGAGCCTGTCTTTCTGGTCTCTTAGGAAGTCTTACGTAATCCTCAGCATTTAACTCGCTGACGGCCTTCGCAACATCAGCATCGCTGCAGTTACGATCTGTCTTAAAGAGTGTAACATTCGCCTTATAAGCTACACTGTCTGTATCGATATCAGCAAGTTCGCGAAGTTCTTCAAGCTTCTCTACAGCGTAAGAAAAGTATCTCTTATACTTCTCATCAAGTCTTTCTTCAAGTGCAAGTGTATATGGCACGTGAAGCAGAGAACATGAAGTAGAAAGAGTCGTATCTATGCCAAGCTCTGAGAGCCTGTTAAGAACCTTAAGTGTCTTCTCGTAGTTATTCTTCCAGATGTTCTTTCCGCAGATAAGACCTGCAAAGAGTGTCTTATTCTTAGGGAAACCGTACTTCTCAACGAGGGCTGCAGTTTCCTTGCCTTCTACGAAGTCAAGACCGATAGCGTCGAAGTTGAAGGTAATAAGCTTCTCGTAGATATCTCTTACGTCTCCGAAGTATGTCTGAAGAAGTGTCTTGCTGCTGCAAGCCTCAAGGATGCCTTCATAGAGGTAGGTAAAGAGGTCGATGTCTTCAGCAGACAAGTCGCGAACAAGTGAAGGCTCATCAAACTGAATCCACTTAACGCCGGCATTGCCTGCCTTAGCGACAAATGCTTTGTATGCAGCGAGTACTTCGCTCTTGATATCATCTATAGTCTTCTTGCCTGTGAAGTGGCAGAGCTTAAGAAGTGTGTAAGCACCTGTTATAACGAGCTTGCCATCGATACCGAGTGCCTTAGCCTCAGCATATTCGTCCAATGGCTTATTGCCCTGTAAGCTTATTACAGTGGAATCTTCTACCTCAGGAACGATATAGTGGTAGTTGGTGTTGAACCACTTCTTCATAGCGAGTGCCTTAACGTCTCCGTTCTCACCCTGGTAACCTCTTGCCATAGCAAGATAAGTGTCGAGGTCTGAGAGGTTAAGTGCCTTATATCTCTCTGGAACTATGCCAAAGAGAAAAGCTGTGTCAAGGACATTGTCATAAAAAGAGAAGTCGTTGACAGGTATATATGTTATGTTAGCCTTCTGCTGAAGCTGAAGGTGCTTAGTTCTAAGCTCCTTAGCCTTTTCAAAAAGTGCAGCTTCGTCTGTTTCTTTCTTGAAGTAGCTCTCAAGTGCAAACTTGAGTTCTCTCTTTTCTCCGATTCTTGGGAATCCTATAACTGATGTATTCATAATCTTTCTCCTTTGTGCTTTGTTGATGGTATGATAATAACATGAATTATCAGCTATGTATAATATATAAAAATATACATTTGCCATAGATTTTTTTTATGGAGAGTGGTAAGATAAATGTGGAGGTATGAGATATGACACTGAAGCAGTTAAGATATGTGGCGGCTGTAGCAGAAATCGGCAATATAACTGGTGCTGCCAAGGCGCTTTTTATAACACAGCCAAGTCTTACTATGGCTATACATGAGCTTGAAGAGGAATACGGGATAACTATATTCGTTCGCTCGAATAAGGGCATAGAGCTTACGCCTGATGGCGAGGAGTTCTTAGGCTATGCGCGTCAGGTTCTTGAACAGACAGAGCTTCTCGATGATCACTATACGAAGAATGTGAGAAAGCAGAGATTCTGCGTTAGTGGACAGCACTATTCCTTTGCAGTCGAAGCATTCGTAAGACTTCTTAAGGATTGCGATTTTAAGAAATACGAGTTTCACATGAGAGAAACCAAGACCTACGATCTTATAGATGACGTGGCGAATCTAAGAAGTGATATAGGTATACTATACATGAACAAGTTCAATGAAACTGTTATCAAGAAGACACTTAAGGACAGAGATCTTGTGTTCTATCCGCTTTTTCGCGCTAAGCCTCACGTCTTCGTGAGTAAGAGATCTCCGCTTGCTTCTAAGAAAAGCCTCACGCTAGAGGACCTTAAGCCTTATCCAAGACTTTCTTATGAGCAGGGTGGTCACAATTCCTTCTACTTCTCGGAGGAAATCCTAAGTACAGTTGATTGTGATAAGGAAATCCAGGTCCTTGACAGAGCTTCGCTCTTTAATATGCTAAGAGGACTAGACGGCTATACCATCTGTAGCGGTGTTATAAGTAGTGAGCTTAATGGTGAGGATATACTTGCGATACCACTTATGGTGGATGATTATATGGAGCTTGGGTATATACTGCCGAGGGGAGTGCATGTTGGTGCGCTGACGTTGAGGTATATAGAGATGTTGAAGGAGTGCGCTGGGTAGTAAAAAAGCAATCATTGGGACACGTCAAGATTTCTATCTTTTCGCAAGCCGCTGATTTGCAAGTGCTCCGCGAAAACTCGCACCTTCGGTGCTCGAACAGTTCGCCCGCACTTGCGCGAGCTTGCAAAAAGATGACGAAATCTTGCGAATCGTCCTCATGATTGTTTTTTACAGTCTTTTTTAGAAAACCTAAAAGTAAAGAATGTGACACAGGTTCTTTGAAGGACTTTGTATTTTTCTAGGGGCTGTTTTTACATCCCCTTTGTTTTTGAGGAATATTTATGGGTAAATCATCAGGTATAGGAGGACAGGCCGTAATCGAGGGCGTTATGATGCGTAACGGTGAGAGGTATTCGGTGGCTGTCAGAACTCCTGACGGAAAGATAGAAGTTATAGAGAAGGATTATGGTTCAAGCTCTAAGAAGTATCCAATCCTTAGGCTGCCACTATTAAGAGGCGTTGCGGCTTTCGTCGATTCGATGAGGGTTGGTATCTCGACACTCACTTACTCTTCTTCTTTTTATGAAGAGGATGAGGAGGAAGAAGATGGACTTTCGAAGGTTGCAGAGAAGGTTTTTAAGGATAAGGCAGAGAAGGCTATCACTGCATTGTCTCTCGTGTTTGCTTTTGTTATAGCCATAGGATTGTTCGTATTTATTCCTTATGCGGTGTCGAGAGCTTTTTCTTCTAAGATTGACAGTACATTTGCACTTAACAGTATAGAAGGGCTTACAAGACTTCTGATATTCATAGTATATGTGTTCCTGATATCTAGACTTAAGGATATCAAGAGAGTGTTCATGTATCATGGTGCAGAACATAAGTCTATTAACTGTATAGAGAACGGTTATCCACTGACTGTTGAGAACGTGAGGAGAGCATCTAGATTCCACAAGAGATGTGGAACGAGCTTTATGTTCTTCGTTATGATCATAAGTATCATCATATTCATATTCATACAGACTGATTACAGGTGGCTTAATCTCCTCCTGAGAGTGATTCTTGTGCCACTTGTTGCGGGCATATCTTATGAGATTCTGAAGTTTGCGGGAAATCACAGTGGTGTATTCGTGAATATTCTTAGTTCTCCGGGACTTCTTATGCAGAGATTCACGGTCAATGAACCTGATGATGACATGATAGAGGTCGCTATAGCTGCAGTTGAGCAGGTGTTTGACTGGAAGACTTATCTTGCACGTCAGGAAGAAGAGGTGGAGAGGCTTGAACGTCTTAAGAAGAACAGAGAGGCTCTTGTGCTTGCGAGCGTTTCTGATGACGAGGATGATGATTCTGAGCTTTATACACATGATTATACTTATTCTGATGATGGTATGTTCAGCGCAAGCGATGATTTCAGTGATATAGAGTTTGTTGATCTTGATGATATCAACAGTTTAAGCGACATAGATGATATATTTGAGAGTGATCCGGATTCTGAGGACCCTTATATGAGCGTATCTGAGTATGTGGCTGTTGAGGACACTGAAAAGAGCAAGAAGCATTATAAGAATAAAAAGCATAAAAAGAGATGACATACAGAGAGTTGTTGAGAAAAGGTCAGATTGAGCTGACTGGTATGGCAGAAGCCAAAGTGGATGCTATGCTGCTTTTTGAATATGTGACAGGTTTTGACAGAATGAAGCTTATAACAGATGGAGGACTTGAGTGCTCTCCTGATGTTGAGGCT
This sequence comes from Eubacterium sp., assembly GCA_003520145.1. Lineage (GTDB taxonomy): Bacteria > Bacillota > Clostridia > Lachnospirales > Lachnospiraceae > UBA9775. The sequence continues at coordinate 3,924 of DOVJ01000191.1, read as the reverse complement.
TCATATCTGTCGCTTATAGGAAAGAGAAAAGAGCATGTGCCGGTTCAGTATATCATGGGCTATACATACTTTTACGGCAGAAGGTTCTATGTTACAAAGGATGTCCTGATACCGAGATTTGATACAGAGATTCTTGTGTCTTCTGCTTTGGACTGTATGGATGGAAGAGAAAAGATCCTCGATATGTGCACAGGAAGTGGTTGTATCGCGATTACTGTTGCTCTTGAGAAATCTAATACTTGCGTTATAGCTGCCGATATAAGTATGGCTGCACTTGAGGTAGCTAAGGCCAATGCTTCTAAACTTTTGGCGGATGTGACTTATGTTCAAAGTGATCTCTTTGAACATATAGATGGCAGGTATGATATGATTATATCCAATCCGCCATATATAGAGTCGGCTGTTATAGAAAGTCTTGATCCTGCTGTTAAGGATATGGAGCCAAGACTTGCCTTAGATGGCGGCATGGATGGTCTTGACATATACAGAAGGCTTGTTTTTGATGCTACGAGTCATCTTGAAGATGATGGAATACTGATTCTTGAAATCGGATATAATCAGGGGGAGGCGCTTAGTGCTCTTCTTACTGAAAATGGATTTGAGGATATAGAAGTTATAAAAGATCTTGCGGGACTTGACAGAGTTGTCAAGGGTGTATATAGGAGAAATAGATGTTTGACAGATTAGATGATATATTGATCAAGTATGAAGATATTCAGGCTGAACTTAGTTCGCCTGATGTGACGAATGATCAGAACAGATTCAGAAAACTTATGAAGGAACAGAATGATCTGACTCCTCTTGTTGAAACTTATAAGGCTTATAAAAGCTGTAAGAATGATATAGATGACAGTCTTGAGCTTCTTGATGAAGAAAGTGATGAGGAACTTAAGGAGCTTGCTAAGGAGGAGCTTGCAATCTCTAAGGAGAAACTCACTAAACTGGAGGCTGAACTTAAGATTCTTCTTCTTCCTAAGGATCCTAACGATGATAAAGATGTTGTAGTGGAGATAAGAGCCGGTGCGGGTGGCGATGAAGCTGCTCTTTTTGCTGCTGAGCTTTTCAGGATGTATTCGCACTATGTTGAGTCTAGAAGATGGAAGATAGAGCTTGTCAATGCTGACGAGACTGGCATAGGTGGTATGAAGGAGGCTGAATTCATAGTTAAGGGTAAGGGCGCTTATTCTGTTCTTAAGTATGAAAGTGGCGTTCATAGAGTGCAGAGAGTACCTGAGACTGAATCTGGCGGAAGAATCCATACTTCTACTGCAAGTGTGGCTGTTATGCCGGAAGCTGAAGAAGTTGATGTTAAGATAGATGAGAAGGATATAAGAATCGATGTCATGAGAGCATCTGGTAACGGTGGTCAGTGTGTCAACACAACCGATTCAGCCGTAAGACTTACTCACTATCCGACAGGTATAGTTATATATTCACAGACCGAGAAGTCACAGATCCAGAATAAGGACAAAGCATTTGCACTTCTTCGTGCAAAGCTCTATGATCTTGAACTTCAGAAGGCGCATGATGCTGAGGCTAATGCAAGAAGAAGTCAGATAGGAACGGGTGATCGTTCTGAGAAGATAAGAACTTATAACTTCCCACAGGGAAGAGTTACTGATCACAGGATTGGTCTTACTCTCTATAAGCTTGATAAGATACTTGATGGAGATATACAGGAGATCATAGATTCCTGTATCGCAGCAGACCAGGCTAAGAAACTGAGTCAGATGGAAGAGAATGATGTATAATTATCTTTGGTTTTTTCTTATATATTCATTTGGAGGCTGGATTGCAGAGGTCATGTTCCATGCTGTTCATATGGGTAAGGTTATCAACAGAGGCTTTCTTCTTGGACCTGTGTGTCCTATATATGGTTTTGGACTTGTGTTCATAGTAAAGGTTTATGGACTTTTTGAGTTTGGGCTTATAGGGTCATTTGTTATAGGAATAGTGCTTGCAACTTTGATAGAGCTCATAGGTGGGTATCTTCTGTATGAACTTTTCGGTGCGAGATGGTGGGATTATTCGGATAAGAAGTTTCAGTTAGGAGGTTTCATATGTCTCGAATTCTCGCTGATATGGGGTTTTGCGGCTACATTTATCGTGAAGCTTGTTCATCCGGCGGTTGTTTCTTTCGTTGAGAGATTCCTTAGCGGAATGGTCGGATGGTGTTTTGCGGTGATACTAAGTCTTATATATGTTGTGGACCTCGTGATAACGGTTATAACTGTAAACCGCTTCAATGCTGACCTTAGGGCTCTTAATGATCTTGCGAACGGTATAAAGCATGTGAGTGATAATCTTAGTGAGGTTATCGGTGGCAACACTCTCCAAAGCGCGCAGTACATAGATGAACAGCGAGTTCAGGCGGCGCTTTTTAAGGCTGAAGTAAGAGATGATATGAGTGAAGCTTACAATGATGCCGTTAAGAAGATGTGTAATCTCAAGAATAAGATGATGAAGCGAAGATTCCTTGGCGAGTACAGGCTTCTTAGGGCTTTCCCTAGGATGCAACACAGAAAGTACAAGTTAGCTCTTAAGGAAATTATGGATAACATATGGCGTGAAACGTAAAATATTTATCGAAAAACATAAAAAAGTAGTTGACAAACATAAAGTACCTGTGTATAATACAATCATACACAGGTACTTTTGTATGTAGGCCTGACAAATTTCCTGTGTATCTTCAAAGAAATAATATGTGAAAGTGAGGTTGTATTCATTATGGATAAGAATGTAGCAGTAGGTAAGGTAAAAAAGATAGGTAAGATAGGGTATGTTGTGTCTACGGTGGCGCAAGTGGTTCTGATAATCGGTTTTGTAGCTGCAATTATAGGAGCGATTGTTTTGTTTGCACTCCCTGATGACATGATATCATTTGAATTATCAGGTAATTGTAAGATGCATGTCAATCTTGAGTCTGTTAAGGGTGATAGTGCGATCAATCTGGATGAGAGGGATGTGAAGGTTGACAAGCTAGAACTAGGCGATAACAAGTATACTGTTGTGAAGACAGAAGTTACTGATGATACTATTACGACTTATGGTGAGTTTTCGAATAAGACTGTTGATCTTGGCGATATGAGAATAGTAGTAGTTATGGCTGTAATATATGTTGCTGTATATCTCTTTACAATGATTTTTGTAAAGAAGCTCTTCAAATCGCTCAAGAACTGTAATTCTCCTTTTGATACTGTTGTTATCGCTAATCTTAAGAAGCTTGCTTATGCATGTATTCCGTGGGTATTCTTAGCTGGCATGTTTGAAGGCGTAAGCAATGGCTTTGTAACTGATAATTTTGATTTTGGACCTTCTATAAACTTAGTTGCACTTATGCTTGTACTTATTCTTCTTGCTCTTGCATATGTATTCCAGTATGGTGCCGAGCTTCAGAAGGAATCTGACGAGACACTGTGAGGTGATTGGTATGGGAAAGATTATACTTAGGCTTGACAGGGTCATGGCTGATCGGAAGATGAGTCTTAATGAACTATCTGAGAGAGTTGGTGTCTCTAACGTGAATCTGTCTAAGATAAAAACAGGAAAGATAAGCGCAATCCGCTTTTCGACGCTTGAAGCGATATGTGAGACGCTTGACTGTCAGCCGGGAGATATACTTGAGTGGGTTAGAGAATGATGGAAAATGTCTTGCAAATTCAGTTAAAGTGTGATACTATATATCTAATCGTGCATAGTTATGTGCAAATTATGGAGGTTATCATGGAAAGAATTAAGACATTAGAAACTAAGAATCTTTGTGAAACTGCTAAGAATGGCGGATGTGGCGAGTGCCAGACATCATGCCAGAGCGCTTGTAAGACAAGCTGTGGTGTTGCCAATCAGCAGTGCGAAAAGCAGTAAAACTATCACTAGGACACGCAGCGATTTCTATACTATTGCAGGCGGCTTATTTGCATCAAC
>DOVJ01000143.1 GCA_003520145.1 Eubacterium sp. | reverse complement strand
AGTCGGGGTCCAATCTCCGACTGATGATAAAAAGGATGCGCACGGATTCGGAAAGGAAATTTGTCTGCTTGCGCAGACCGAATCCGGCGCGCAAGTCTCGCGGTGCGAGACTTGAAACCAACAAGTAAGGAGGTTCACATATGAAGAGAATTATTGCTGTTGCCAATCAAAAAGGCGGTGTCGGCAAGACTACAACAGCGATCAATCTGGCAGCTTGCCTTGCTGAAGCCGGTTTGCGTATACTTGTTATAGACATAGACCCTCAGGGGAATACAACAAGTGGTTTTGGCGTAGAAAAAGACGAGGTAGAGAATACTATCTATGATCTTCTTATAGAAAAGGATCTTTCTGTAAAAGATGTTGTTATACATACTGAATTCGATGGGCTTGATATCGTTCCGTCTAATATCAACCTAAGCGGTGCCGAGATAGATCTTATAGGCATAGATGACAGAGAATACGTTTTGAAGAAAAAGATGGAGAAAGTCATGGATGATTATGATTTTACTATCATAGATTGTCCACCATCTCTTAATATGCTTACAGTTAACGCTATGACAACTGCAGACACAGTTTTAGTGCCTATTCAGTGTGAATATTATGCGCTAGAGGGGTTAACACAGCTTATTCATACTATAAATCTTGTTAAGGAGAGACTTAATCCAAAGCTTGAAATCGAAGGTGTAGTATTCACTATGTATGATTCAAGAACAAACCTTTCTTTACAGGTTGTAGAGAATGTAAAGGATAATCTCGATCAGGTTGTCTACAAGACTATAATACCTCGTAATGTCAGACTTGCAGAAGCACCAAGTCATGGATTACCTATTAATAAGTATGATCCGAAGTCTACAGGCGCTTCAAGTTATAGAGATCTCGCAGATGAAGTTATACATAGAGGAGAAGAATGATGGCAGATAAGAAAAAGGGCTTAGGAAAAGGACTCGGAAAAGGCCTGGGAATAGATAATGTTATAGCTGCTAAAAGGCCTGAGAAGGTGGAACCACAAGCAGAAACTGTTAAACCAGACATGATGCTTAGAGTATCGCAGATAGAACCCAACCGCGAACAGCCAAGAAAGTACTTCGATGAGGATGGAATCAACGAACTTGCTGATTCTATTAAGCAACATGGTGTTATTGAACCTCTTATTGTTACTAAGAAGGAAGATTATTATGAGATAATTGCCGGTGAAAGACGCTGGAGAGCTGCAAAAGCTGCAGGTATAAGGGAAGTACCTGTTGTTGTAAGAAATTATTCTGAACAGGAGATAGTCGAGATCTCTCTTATAGAGAATCTTCAGAGAGAAGATTTAAATCCGATAGAAGAAGCATGGGCATATCAGAGACTTTCTAAGGAATTCGGACTTAAGCAGGAAGAAGTAGCTGCTAAGGTTTCAAAGGACAGAACTACTATATCTAATGCGCTTAGACTTCTTAATCTCGATATAGCTGTTCAGAATATGGTTGCAGAAGGACAGATCTCGGGGGGACATGCAAGAACACTTCTTTCGCTTGAAAAGCAGGACCAGTTAAGGACTGCAAAGCTTATAAAAGAAGAAAAACTCAGTGTCAGAGAAACTGAAAGTCTCATTAAGAAGATGCTTTCGCCTAAGAAGGATGTAAGTAATCTTAACGATGTAAATCGCCAGAAGATAGAGCTCATATACAAAAAAATCGAGGAAGATCTCAATAAAAAACTCGGGACTAAAGTTGTAATCAAAAATGGGGCAAAAGATAAGGGTAAAATTGAGCTTTCTTATTATTCGAGAGAGGAATTCGAGAGAATCGTGTCCCTGCTGGATTCAGTAAAGGAGACGTATAGACGATAATGAAGGCTTTTGGAATAAATATTGAGATAATAGTTATAATATTAGTCCTACTGTGGATTATTAATCTGGCTTTACTTATCATTATGCTAAAAAAGAATAAAAAAACGCAGAAGAACTATGATGAATTCATGCGAGGAAGCGATGCCAGATCGCTCGAGGAAGTATTTAAAAAGAGACTTGGACAGATCGACGAGCTTGTTATAAGAGATATGACAAGGAGTGAGGATGTTAAGAATATCTATGATACGCTTAGCTATACACTTCAAAAAATAGGTATAGTAAAGTATGATGCCTTCAATGAGATGGGTGGTAAGTTAAGCTTCTGTCTGACTTTGTTAGATCGTGACAACAACGGAGTAATCCTTAATTCTATGCAGGGCAGAGAAGGCAGTTACCTATATATCAAGGAGATTCTTGATGGCAAATCTGCAGTTCCTCTCGGAAAAGAGGAAGAAATCTCCTTAAGAAAGGCTATATATACAGAATAAGTTTTCTAATGTCGTTTTGACAAATGTCATGTTAAGTGATATAATAATTGTGAAGGTATTATCATACTTACAGGAGGGAATAATATGACACTGAAGAATTGCATAGCAACAACAGAGCATAAGAAGGTGTATCTGGAGGAAGGTACAGCTATTAAGGTTTTTGAGGATTCATATCCTAAGGCTGAGGTTTTGTATGAGGCTCTTAATACCGCGAGAGTTGAGGATTGTGGCATCAATATGCCTAAGGTACAAGAGGTTACCAAGATTGACGGCAAGTGGTCTATAGTTATGGATTATATAGAGGGAGATACTCTTTTTGATCTCATGAAGAAGAATCCTAACAAGTGTGATGAATATATCGAGAAGATGGTCAATCTTCAGTTAGACATACATGAGAAAAGAGTTCCTCTTTTGAATAAGCTGAAGGATAAGATTGTAAGGCAGATCGAAGAGAATGATGTTATAGACAGTGCCAGAAAGTACGAGCTTCTTACAAGACTTGACGGTATGCCTAATCACGTGAAGCTTTGTCATGGGGATTTTGGTCCAAAGAACATCATAGTTACCAAGGATGGCGAATGGTATGTTATAGACTGGGTACATGTAGCATCAGGTAATGCAAGCGCAGATGCTGCAAGAACTTATCTTCTTATAGCTCTTGACAGTATGGAGTATGCTGATAAGTACTTAGACCTCTTCTGTGAAGAAAGCGGAACTAACAAGAGATATGTTCAACAGTGGATGCCTATAGTAGCTGCAGCCCAGCTTACAAAGAAGAGACCTGAAGAACGTGAACTTCTTCTTAAGTGGGTAGATGTATTTGATTTTCAATAGTATTTTTATTCAATAGTCACTGCTTTGCAGTCACACGGATAAATAAACTCTCAGTAATTACGTGCAAGCACGTATTACTGAGAGTATTATTATCCTAAGATTGCAAGCAGTAACTGTTGATGCAAATAAGC
>DOVJ01000121.1 GCA_003520145.1 Eubacterium sp. | reverse complement strand
GTGCGAGTACATGATAGTATGTCGAAACCTGGGTTGGTGAATAATAGTGATATCCGTTATCAGGGTCGATATATGGCTCTATGATCTTATTCTCATAATAGTGTCTTAATGTGTCACGCGTAGTGTGGCATATCGTCGCAAATTCCTTCATCGAAAGCGTGTATTCTGAACTGTTCATTATTTTTTCCCTTTTTTTCTAATTTGGTATTGACCTGGGGGTTACCCCATAGATTATTATAACATTGTTCGTTGAAAAGTCAACGCGAAAATGTAAAAAAAGGAGAACAAAAAAATGACAGAGAAACTTATTGAAATCGTAGCAGATTATCTTGGAAAGGGTGTAGAAGAAATCAGTACAACAGAAACCTTCCTTGAGATGGGACTTGATTCACTTGATCTTATGGACCTTGTTATGCAGATAGAGGAGGCTTTTGAGGTTAAGCTTGAGATGAATCAGGAAATCAACTGTATCGAAAAGCTTGCTTCATATATCGAGGAGATCAAGGCATGATAAAGAGTCCTATATGCGATATGCTTGGAATCACTTATCCTGTTATCCAGGGTGGTATGGCATGGGTTGCGGATGCTTCACTGGCATCCGCCGTGTCAGAAGCAGGTGGTCTTGGAATCATAGCGGGTATGAATCTTGATGGTGAAGCGCTTCGTATGGAGATTAGAAAAACAAGAGAACTGACTGACAAAACATTTGGCGTTAACCTCATGCTTATGAGCCCTTATATAGAAGAGGCGGTTGATGTAGTATGCGAGGAAGGTGTTAAGGTAGTAACAACAGGTGCCGGTGATCCTGGGCGCTTCATGGAGAGACTTAAGGCAGCAGGCGTTAAGGTTATATGCGTGGTTGCAAGTGTAGCTCAGGCTAAGCGATGCGAGGCAGAAGGCGCTGATGCTTTGGTTGTCGAAGGTATGGAATCAGGCGGTCATGTCGGGGATCTGACAACTATGACTCTTGTTCCTCAGGTTAGGGATGCTGTTAAGATACCTGTTATAGCGGCAGGCGGAATAGCAGATGAAAGAGGCTTTGCTGCTGCTCTGATGTTGGGAGCTTGTGGAGTTCAGATGGGTACTAGATTCTTAACTGCTAAGGAGTGCAATATCCATCAGAACTATAAGGATATGATAATCAAGGCAAGAGATATAGATACCATCGTCACAGGAAAAAGAGATGGTGATGCAGTGAGGTCTCTTAAGAATGCTATGACAAGAGAGTACTATAAGCTTGAGATGCGTGGCACTCCTAAGGAGGAACTTACCAAGATGTGTGTAGGTTCTCTAAGACGAGCAGTTGTAGAAGGTGACGTAAAGACCGGTTCCATGATGGCAGGCCAGATAGCAGGACTTGTGTCAGATGAAAAGTCATGTCGCGAGATTATAGTTGATATATGTGAAGGAGCTGAGAAAATCATTATAGGAGGAAAATCATGGGTAAGATAGCTTTTTTGTTTGCAGGACAGGGCGCGCAGTATCCTGGTATGGGAAGGGACTTGTATGAAAAAAGTGAGCTTGCAAAGAAGATAATCGATAGAGCAGATGAGATAAGACCCGGAACAAGGATGCAGCTTCTTGATGAGAGCTTTGCAGAGCTTAATGAGACTAAGAATACGCAGGTTTGTATGTTTCTTATGGACTATATAGCGGCTAGGCTTCTTATGGAAGAAGGAATAAAGCCACAGGCTTTGGCTGGATTCTCACTTGGTGAGCTTGCTGCACTGACGGTTTCAGGAACATTTGCTTTAGAAGATGCTATAAGGCTAGTTAGTAAGCGTGGCGAATATATGCAGGAGTGTGGTGATAAGAATCCAGGCAAGATGGCGGCTGTTATGAGACCGAATCTGGAGGAACTGTCTATACTGTGTAAGGAGTATGGAGTGTATATGGCGAACATAAGCTCATCAGCGCAAGTGTCAGTATCGGGTGCGTGTGAGCGAATGGATAGCTTTATGAAGGCTCTTAGCGATAAGGGGATAAGATATGTGGAAATCGCTGTAAGCGGTGCATTTCATACGCCATATATGGCTGAGGCAGGTAAGAAGCTGTATGAAGAGTTGAAGACTATTAAAGTAGATGCTCCTAAGATTCCTGTATATGCTAATCTTACAGGCTGTGAATATCCATCGGACGCAGAGGAGATAAGAACCATGCTTAGCGGTCAGGTTTCGGGAAGTGTGCTTTTTAAGGATGTTCTTGAGAATATGTCGCGTGAAGGCATAGATAATTATATAGAGTGTGGTCCCGGAAAGACACTTGCTGGATTTGTGAAGAAAACAGTTACTGGTTTTGTTTCGAGTGTTGGAAACATGGATGGTGTCATGAGTGCGGTTGAAAGGTATGGTGGGTTAGATGAGTGATAAGAAAGTGGCTGTGATAACAGGTGGAAGTAGAGGAATCGGAAGAGCGATAGCTTATAAGTATGCTTCTTGCGGTTATGATGTTGCGATTACCGGAAGGAATTATAACGATGAGGCGAAGGAAGCCATAGAAGAGATGAAGGCACTTGGCGTTATGGCGAAGTTCTATGAGGGCGATGTAAGTCATGAGGAATCTGTTATTTCGATAGCAGATGCTATTATAAGCGAATATGGAAGAGTAGATGTTCTTGTTAACAATGCAGGGATAACGAAGGATAATCTCTTCATGCGTCAGAGCACAGAAGATATGCAGGCTGTCATAGCTGTCAATCTCTTCGGAACCATGCTTATGACCAAAGCATTTTTAAAGACTATGATGAAGCAAAGAGGGGGACATATCATCAATATGTCTTCGATAGTTGGTATAGAAGGCAACAAGGAACAGGCTGATTATGCTGCGTCGAAAGCCGGTATTATAGGCTTTACGAAGACTATAGCGAAGGAATATGGCAAGTGGAACATATGTGTGAATGCCATAGCACCAGGCTTCATAGAGACTGCTATGACAAAACAGATGACAGATGAAGCGAAGGCTGTGGTGAGTTCTAAGATTGCGCTTGGAAGGTGTGGTAAGCCATCAGAGGTTGCTGAACTTGCATACTTCCTTGGCAGTGAAGCGAATACATATATAACAGGTGAAACAATCCGCATAGATGGCGGACTTATGTGAGAGGTGAATACATGGATAGAAGAGTTGTTATAACTGGAATGGGTGTTATATCGCCTGTTGGCAATGACCTTAGGAGCTTTTGGGAGAGTCTTAAGGAAGGCGTCTGCGGTATAGGTAAGATAACAAGGTTCGATGCTTCGGATATAGCAGTATCAGTGGATGCTGAGGTGAAGGACTTTGATGCAAGTAAGTATTATGCATCTAAGCCTGAACTCCGTAAGACAGACCTCTTTATGCAGTATGCTATGGCGGCTTCTGTGGAAGCTATGGAAGACAGTGGGCTTAATAAGGAGAATATGGAACCTGAGAGGCTTGGCGTATATATCGGTTCTGGTATCGGTGGTATAGGAACACTTCTTGTCGAGACAGAGAAGCTTCGCGAGAAGGGACCTGAGTGGGTGTCGCCGTTCCTGATTCCTATGATGATAGGCAATATGGCAGCCGGTTCTGTAGCTATCAGATTTGGTGCTAAGGGACCTGTGCTTCCTGTAACTACAGCCTGTGCCACATCGACACATTCGGTTGGTGAAGCATACAGGCAGATCAAGCATGGTTACGCGGATGCTATCATAACAGGCGGATGTGAAGCGTCTATAAACAAACTCTCGATGTGCGGATTCATCAACTGTAAGGCTCTTAGCTTGTCTGATGATGAGAATAGTGCATGCGTGCCATTTGACGCAAGAAGAGAGGGCTTTGTCATGGGCGAGGGTGCAGCTGTTTTGATTCTGGAGGAGTATGAACATGCTAAGAACAGGGGTGCTAAGATATATGCTGAGGTTACAGGTTATGCTAATACCTCTGATGCGCATCACATAACTGCTCCGGACCCAACTGGTGCCAGTGCCGCAAGGACTATGAAGCTTGCTATGGAAGAAGGCGGTATGAGTACAGAGGATGCCGCGAAGATATATATCAATGCGCATGGAACAGGAACTCATCTTAATGATCTTATGGAGACACAGGGTATGAAGCTTCTCTTTGCTGAAAATGCTTCGAAGCTTCATATATCTTCGACAAAGTCGATGACCGGACACATGCTTGGAGCTACTGGTGCAGTTGAGATCATAGCTTCTGCCATGGCACTAAAAAACTCTTTGGTACCTCCTACAATCAACTATAAGGAAAAAGACCATGAGTGTGATCTTGATTACACGCCAAATAGGGCCGTTTCTTGTGATGTTGAGTATGCTTTGTCAGCTTCTTACGGTTTCGGTGGCCACAATGCATGCGTTGCACTAAAAAGATATGAGGAGTGAAGATGAACAAAATCGAGGATTATAAGAGATTATTTGAGGAACTTAATCTTGATGAGTTAAGTGTTAAGGATGGCGATTTTTCTATCACTATGAAAGCCGGTGAGGGTTCGCGAAAGAATAAGTCACATATAGATATGCCTGTTAGTGCTTCTGATGAAAAAGGCAATGAAAAAAGCGATGAATACTATAAGGTTGAATCACCTGTTCTTGGCGTGTTCTATGCTGGGGAAGCACCTGATGCAAAGCCTTATGTGAGTGTCGGTGATAAGGTGAAAAAAGGCGATATACTCTGTACCATAGAAGCCATGAAGATGTTCAACGAAGTAAGGTCAACTGTTGACGGAGTGGTCAGAGAGATATTTGTGAATAATGGTGAACTCGTTGAATTCCATAAGCCGATGTTTGGCATAGAGCTGGAGGCGTGCTGATGAATAGGGATGAGATCATGAAGATACTGCCTCATAGAGCGCCTATGCTTCTTGTGGATGAGGTGGAGTTGACACTAGATGGTAAGGCTTGCGGATACTATGATGTTCGTGGAGACGAATACTTCTTGCAGGGACATTTTCCGGGAAATCCTATAGTTCCTGGCGTAATACAGTGTGAGATGGTTGCGCAGTCAGCGTGTGTTCTCTTTAAAGACCACATGGGATGCGGCGTGCTTCCTGTGTATGCAGGAATCGATAAGGTGAAGTTTAGACGCCCGATAAGGCCTGGAGAGCGCGTGGAGCTTAAGGCTGAGATTATTGCCTTATCGCACCCTATGTATAAGCTTAAGGGAAGTACGTCTGTTGATGGGAAGCTTTGCATGCAGGGAGTGTTCACGATAGTTCTGACTGAGGATAAGAAGGAGCAGGATTAGATGTTTCGAAAGATATTGGTGGCGAACAGAGGCGAGATAGCGATACGTATCATCAGGGCGTGCCGTGAGATGGGAATCAGGACTGTAGCAGTTTATTCGGAAGCCGACAGCGAATCCATACATGCGGAGCTTGCGGATGAGAGCTACTGCATAGGTTCCCCTCTTTTGGCTGATTCGTATATGAACGAGGAAGCGATACTTCAGATAGCGAAGTCAACAGGTGCTGATGCACTTCACCCGGGCTATGGGCTTCTCTCGGAAAATGCTTCATTTGCCGAGAAGTGCGTGGCTAACGGTTTATGCTTTATAGGGCCTGACCCTGATGTGATGAAGCGTATGAGTAACAAGGAAGCGGCAAGGAAACTTGCAAAAAGCCTTAAGGTGCCGATGGTGCCTGGAACAGGGATACTTAAGGATTCTAAGGAAGCTCTGACCCTTGCTAAGGATATAGGGTATCCTGTGATACTTAAGGCAAGGTCCGGCGGCGGTGGCAAGGGCATAAGGATTGTTCATGACGCTTCGGAGATGGAGCACGCTTACGCGCTTGCTTATACTGAGGGCGAGAAGATATTTGGCGACGGTGCTCTATATATGGAGCGCTACTTAACTGATATCAAGCATATAGAAGTGCAGATACTTGCTGATAAGATGGGCAAGGTAGTTGCTATAGGAGAGCGTGACTGTTCGCTGCAGAGAAAAAATCAGAAGCTCATAGAAGAAAGTCCTGCGCCTAAGATAGCGAAGAAGACTGTGAAGAAACTCTATGCTTATGCTAAGAAGATAGCAAAGGGCTGCGGATACGTAACTGTTGGAACCTGTGAATTCCTGATGGATAAGGATGAGAATGTATACTTCTGTGAGATGAATACGAGGCTTCAGGTAGAGCATACTGTGACAGAAGAGCTTACAGGTATAGATCTTGTGAAGTGGCAGATAAGGACAGCCGCGGGACTTGAGATACCATATGACGATGTGGATGTGGAAGATAAGGGCGCTGTAATAGAATGCAGGATCAATGCTGAGGATCCTGATACTTTCTTACCCTCTAACGGCAAGGTAGAGCTTCTTCATATCCCTGGCGGTATGGGAGTAAGATTCGACACATATCTCTATCAAGGAGCTATTATATCACCATACTATGATTCGCTTCTGGGTAAGCTTATAGTGCGAGGACGTGACAGAGATGAAGCGATAAGAAAGCTAAGGAGTGCTCTTACTGAGCTTGTTATAACAGGAGTTAAGGTCAATACTGCCATGCATCTTAGCGTCATATCCGATGCTGAGTTCATAAGCGGCGAATATCATACTGATCATATGGGGAGGAAACATGTTCCGGGGACTGTTAAGACCGGCGGGGAATCCGCGTGAAGGTGAAGAATTAAAAGCAGATGATGTAAGAACCTGCAAGTACTGCAAGCGAGACATCAAAAAGAGTATCTTAAGAACCACATATCATGTGTGTCCTGAGTGTGGAAGATACTTCATGATAAGGGCAAGAAGACGCATAAGTATGCTTGCTGATAAGGGAAGCTTCACAGAAGTCATGGCTGATATGACGACAAAGAATATCCTAGACTTTCCTGGCTATGAAGAAAAGCTTGCTGCCGCTAAGGAAAACAGCAGTGAAAATGAAGCTGTGATATGCGGCAGATGCGAGATAGAAGGAAAGCCTTGCTACATGTTCATCATGGAGCCTTACTATATGATGGCTTCTATGGGAACTGTTGTGGGCGAGAAGATAACTGCGCTTTTTGAGATGGCACTTAAGGATAAGCTTCCTGTTATCGGAATAACAGCTTCGGGAGGTGCCAGGATGCAGGAAGGTATGCTTTCTCTTATGCAGATGGCGAAGGTGTCTGCTTCTGTTAAGAGACATAGTGACGCAGGTCTTCTGTATATAGTTCTTCTAACGAATCCAACAACAGGCGGCGTGGATGCAAGCTTTGCTATGCAGGGTGATATAATCCTCGCTGAACCTGGAGCGAGAGTTGGATTTGCAGGACCGCGTGTTATAGAGCAGACCTACAAAAGGGCTCTTCCTGAAGGCTTCCAGATGGCTGAATCAGTTCTTTGCTGCGGTTTTATCGATGCTATAGTGACTAGAGAAGAACAAAAAAGTTACATCGGAAGATTATTATCCATGCATGGAGGTATGTGATGCAGGCTTATGATATCGTTCAGAGATCAAGGGAAGAGAACAGGTGGTGCGCAAGCGACTATATAGAACTGTTAATAAGTGACTTTACTGAGTTTCACGGTGACAGACGCTTTGGTGATGATAAGGCAGTAATAGGTGGAATAGGTTATCTTAAGGATATGCCTGTTACTGTCATAGGTATCGAAAAAGGGCATGACCTAAAGGAGAGAGTAGATAGAAACTTCGGTTCTGCTCATCCTGAAGGTTACAGAAAAGCTCTAAGACTTATGAAGCAGGCAGAAAAGTTTCATAGACCTGTACTGTGTATAGTCGATACAGCAGGCGCTTACGCGGGAGTAGATGCTGAAGACAGAGGCCAGGGAGAAGCTATAGCAGCGTGCCTTCTGGAATGCTCTAATCTTAGAGTACCTGTCATATCTGTGATCATAGGCGAGGGAGGCTCTGGAGGAGCCTTGGCTCTTTGCGTAGCTGACAGGCTCTTTATGATGGATGAAGCTTACTTTAGTGTGGTATCACCAGAGAATTGCGCGACTATACTCTGGAAGTCCAGTAAGGAAGCAGCGAAGGCTGCAGAAGCACTTAAGCTTACGGCAGACGAGCTTGAGAAACTTGGAATAATAGATAATGTGCTGGAAACACCAGTTCATGGGATGGACTCTCAGGCTATGGAAGAGTACGGCAGTGAACTTATGGAACTGATATATGAGACATATGGGGAGCTTCTTAAAGCAGATACTGATGAGCTTCTTGATAAGCGCTACGAAAGATATAGAAAGATCGGCAGAATGGAGAATATGTGATGGCACTTGATAGTGAATATATGGAGATTAAGTGGGGTGAGGATGGTAATCCTCGCGATGTCACCTTCAACTATAAGGATGACTTCAACTTTGCTTATGATGTGGTGGATGTGATAGCTGAGCGTACGCCTGATAAGGAGGCTATAGTATATCGTGATGTTCATGGCAGCAAGAAGTATATAAGCTTTTCTGAGGTAAGTAAGAAGTCTGATATAGCTGCAGGTATACTTTCTATGAGAGGCATAAAAAAGGGCGATAGAGTCATGCTGATCATGAAGAGGAGATATCAGTACTGGTATCTGGTGATGGCACTTCACAAGCTTGGCGCTGTATGTATACCTACGTCTCATATGGTTACGGGAGAGGATATAGCTGACAGAGTGGAGGCTGCGGATATCAAGGCTATCGTGTGCGCTGCGGATAAGGAGATATGCGAGAGCGTGAAGGTTGCTAAGAAAGTATCGGGAAGAGACTTTCTTATGTTCACGGGAGATGCTGCATATGATGGCTTTGAATATCTCTGGGATAAGGAAGACAGCGTAGATAGTGAGTTTGATCGTGTTGAGACTTCTGTAGATGATCCTATGCTTCTGTACTTTACATCAGGTACGACAGGTAAGCCAAAGGCTGTTATGCATAAGTATACTTATCCTCTTGCACACATCATGACTGCCAAGTACTGGCATGGGTGCGTGGATGGAGGCCGTCACTTTACCATAGCTGACAGTGGCTGGGCAAAGTCTGCATGGGGGAAGCTCTACGGTCAGTGGTTCTGTGAATGTGCTATAGTTGTCTATGATTACGATACATTTATCGCAAGGGAGATACTTGATATCATACAGGAAGAGAGGATTACTTCCTTCTGCGCGCCACCGACCATATATAACTATCTTCTGCGAGTGAATATAGAAGAGTATGATCTTAGCTCTGTAAGGGAGTATGTCACAGGCGGAGAGGCGATGCCAAGAGAAATCATCGAGGCTTTCAAGAAGCAAACAGGATTCGATATAAGAGAGGGATTCGGGCAGACAGAAACTGCGCTTCTGACCGCGAATTACACCTATACAAAAAGCTTAAGCGACGGTATAGGTTATGCTTCGCCTCTGTACGATATGATCGTGGTGGATGAAGAGGATAATGAGCTTCCTGTAGGTGAAGTCGGGGAGATAGCGATTCGCTTTAAGGGGGATGGCAAGATTCCGATTGGCATATTCTATACTTATCTAGCGGATGAGGAGCGCTATAGAACTGTGACCAGACACGGTATATATCATACTGGAGACAAAGGGTATCGAGACGCAAGTGGTGGCTTCCACTTCAAAAGTCGCAACGATGATGTGATCAAGACAAGTGGTTACAGAGTTGGTCCGACTGAGGTTGAGGATATCATAATAAGGCACGAGGCAGTAGGCGAAGTAGCAGTGACAGGTTTCCCTGATATCAAGAGAGGACAGGCGATAAAAGCAAGCATAATCCTGAAGGACGGGTATGTGGATGATGGCAAGCTTGCAGGCGAGATAAGAGAATTCGTAAGAGTACATGCGGCTTCATATAAGATACCGAGGATCATAGAG
>DOVJ01000003.1 GCA_003520145.1 Eubacterium sp. | reverse complement strand
GATGGAAACGAAGACCTCCCTTGTATGGTCCGATAGCAGAGTTAAACTGAACTCTGAAGCCACGGTTAACCTGTACCTGGCCCTTATCATCTACCCAAGGAACTCTGAACATGATCTGTCTGTCCGGCTCAGTAATTCTCTCAAGAATAGCATTCTTTCTGTAAAGCTCCTCATTCTTCTCAACGATTGGTCTCAAAGAATTAAGTACCTCTGTTACAGCCTGGATGAATTCAGGCTGATCTGCATCTCTCTTAGAGACAAGCTCTAATACTTCATCAACGTAACCCATGATAAATCTCCTTTAAATAGTTTTAGTAATGTATGTTTTCAACACGAGTCCTATTATAGCATATCGCTTTAATAAATCAAGTGTTTTTTGTAAAATCTTTAGAAAAAAAAGTGTAAGGTGCGTATCTATTTACAATCAACTATTTTTGCCTAATAATCTTATGTGAAAAAAAGCATACCGATATTGTAGACTGCACATGATACAATCCATGCAACTATACACTGCCATATAACCACACCTATTGCCCACTTAGACCCCAGTTCTCGTTTAACTGCGGATACCGCAGCAACACAAGGAGTGTATAATAGTGAAAATACCAAAAGCGATACAGCTGACATACATGTTACTTCCGAAGCAAATGCTCCATTATACAGCATCTCTATGATTGATACCACACTTTCCTTGGCTAAGAAGCCTGATATCAGAGCTGTTGCAATCCTCCAGTCTCCAAGTCCGGCAGGCGAAAGAACTGGCGCTATCACTCCCGCTATCATACCAAGTATACTCTCTCCCGGGTCATCAACCATATGAAAGCTTATGTCAAAACTCTGAAGAAGCCATATAACTACGGTCGCTAGCAATATCACAGAAAAAGCTCTAACAACAAAATCCTTAGCCTTATCATATACGAGTCTGAATACATTTTTCGCACTAGGCATACGATAATTAGGCAACTCCATCACAAAAGGCACAGCATCGCCTCTAAAGAGAGTCTTCTTATAGATAAGGATCATAACTACTCCCGAACATATACCAAGAAGATATAACAAGACCATAACAAACCCTGCATTCTCCTTGAAGAAAGCATTGGCTATGAAAGCATATATTGGAAGCTTGGCACTGCAGCTCATAAAAGGAAGAAAGAGCATAGTCATCTTCCTGTCACGCTCGCTAGGCAGAGTCCTCGTTGCCATAATAGCAGGCACTGTACAGCCAAATCCGATAAGCATAGGCACTACACTTCTGCCGGAAAGTCCAAGTTTACGAAGACTTCTATCCATAACAAAGGCCACTCTGGCCATATATCCAGTATCTTCAAGAAGCGATAAAAAGAAGAACAAGATGACTATAATAGGCATAAAGCTAAGCACACTTCCGACTCCGGCAAATATTCCATCTACAACAAGCCCGTACAAAGCTTCATTGATATCAGCCTTCTCCATAAGATAAGCCATCTTGCCAAAGATCTTATCCAAGCCCTTCTCAAACAGTTCCTGAAGCCATAGACCGATATAATTAAAGGTCAGTATGAATATCGAAGACATGATAAGGATAAACACAGGAATCGCTGTATACTTTCCGGTAAGGATTCTGTCTATGTTCTCGCTTCTTTTCTTTTCCTTGCTTTGACCAGGCTTTTTCACACACGCTTTTGCTATCTTCATAACAAAAGAATATCTCATAGATGCTATAGCCGCAGACCTGTCAAGACCTCTTTCCTTCTCCATCTGAAGAACGATGTGTTCTATGGTCTCTCTCTCATTCTGATCCACACCTAACTTCTCTAAGATCATGTTATCTCCCTCTATGACCTTAGTCGCTGCGAATCTAACTGGTATCCCCTGTGCTATAGCATGATCTTCTATAAGGTGGGTAACCGCATGTATACCTCTATGGACTGCTCCGCCATCTTCTTTTTCATCGCAGAAATCCTGCACCTTTGGCTTTTCAGCATACTTTGCTATATGTATGGCATGATTTACAAGTTCATCCACGCCCTCATTCTTCGCTGCAGATATAGGCACAACAGGTATTCCAAGAAGCTGTTCCATCAGATTGACATCAACAGTTCCGCCGTTAGCTCTCATCTCATCCATCATATTAAGAGCAAGCACCATAGGTATACCCATCTCTAGAAGCTGCATAGTCAGATAGAGATTACGCTCTATATTGGTCGCATCAACTATGTTGATGATGGCGCATGGCTTCTGACTTATGACAAAATCCCTCGATACAAGCTCTTCACTGGTATATGGAGACATAGAATATATGCCTGGAAGGTCTGTCACAAGAGTATCCTTATGTCCTCGTATCTGACCATCTTTCCTGTCAACTGTTACTCCAGGAAAGTTACCTACGTGCTGATTAGAACCTGTTAGCATATTAAAGAGAGTCGTCTTACCGCAGTTTTGATTGCCAACAAGCGCAAAGGTAAGAACAGTCCCTTCCGGAACCGGGTTTTCTTCTTCTTTTGAGTGATATCGTCCACCTTCACCAAATCCGGGATGTTCTCTTCTTACCTTAGTATATTCCTTATCTTCCTGATTTTCTTTTTTCTCACATTCTTTTATGAGAATCTGTCTGGCATCATCAAGACGCAAAGTAAGCTCATAACCATGGATCATGAGCTCAACAGGATCACCCATAGGCGCATACTTTACAACTGTAATCTCAACGCCCGGGATAATCCCCATATCTAAAAAATGTTGCCTAAGAGCGCCTTCGCCGCCAACTTCGGTGACTACGGCGCTCTTTCCTGGTTTTAAATCCTTAAGTGTCATAATTTCGCCAATCTGTCATAATCCTTATATAATCTCTGGACTCCGTTCTCCAAAAGATAATAGTGATTAACATAAGGTATCAAAAGTACAAATACCGCTACTGTCAGTACATAGAACATAAAGTTATCTGTAGTAACGCTTCCATATACAGCAAACATGGCAAATAGGGCAAATAATACCGTAACTATCAGATGTATGAGTCTCTCATGCTGAAAAAATCCGATCTGTATCAGCAATTCAGAGGCCTTATCTTTTCTTTCTTCAACACTCATGCTTTTCACATCAAGACTTCCATAATATTCGAGAGCCCTTCGCATCCTGTTACCCATATCAATCTTCCTTTGTTTCTTTGATAGCTATACCAAGTTCATCTAATTGCTTAATATCCACAACATTTGGCGCTTCACTCATAAGATCAGATGCATCCTTAACCTTAGGGAATGCGATTACGTCTCTTATGCTGTCCTGCTTAGCCATGATCATAACAAGTCTGTCAAGACCATATGCAAGACCTGCATGAGGTGGTACACCATACTTGAAAGCGTCAAGAAGGAAACCAAACTTCTCATTAGCTTCATCCTTCTCTATACCGATGGCCTTAAACATCCTCTCCTGTATATCATCCTGATAGATACGAACTGAGCCGCCGCCGATCTCTGTTCCGTTAAGAACGATATCATAAGCCTTCGCGCGAACACGTCCCGGATCACTTTCTAAGAATTCAAGATCCTCTTCCATAGGCATCGTGAATGGATGATGCATAGCTACGAATCTCTCTTCTTCATCAGACCACTCAAGAAGTGGGAATTCTACGATCCACACGAAGTTGAATTCATCCTTGTTGATAAGGCCGAGCTCAGCAGCAATCTCTGTTCTGATAGCGCCAAGAACACTCGATACTATCTTATATCTGTCAGCAGCGAAGAATATAAGATCCCCAGGCTTTGCACCTGTCTTGTTAACGATAGCCTCAAGTTCCTCTTCCTTCATGAACTTAAGGAAGCTTCCCTTATATGAGCCATCCTCTGCTATAGACATATAAGCAAGACCCTTTGCGCCGTAGCCCTTAGCGAATTCAACCCAGGAATCGATCTTCTTACGTGGCATAGATGCCTGTCCTGGTATAACAATAGCCTTAACAACCCCCTTATTCTCAAGTGCGCCCTTGAATACAACAAACTCACTTGTCTTAACTTCATCTGATACATCTACAAGCTCAAGATCAAAGCGAAGATCAGGCTTATCAGAACCATACTTATCCATAGCTTCCTTATAAGTCATACGTCTGATTGGAAGCTTAACATCTACATCAAGACACTCCTTGAAAAGATGTGCAAGAAGTCTTTCATTGACATCGATAACGTCATCTATGTCTACAAACGAAAGTTCCATATCAAGCTGAGTGAACTCCGGCTGTCTATCAGCTCTCAAGTCCTCATCTCTGAAGCATCTGGCAACCTGGAAGTATCTGTCATAACCAGAGCACATAAGAAGCTGCTTGAATATCTGTGGTGACTGAGGAAGTGCATAGAAGTTACCTGGATGCACACGGCTTGGTACAAGATAATCTCTTGCGCCCTCAGGAGTAGACTTGCAAAGTATAGGAGTCTCTATCTCAAGGAAACCTTCATTAGCCATGAAGCTTCTAGTAAGAGTCGCAACCTTGCTCTTAAGCATGATATTGCGCTGTATGTCAGGTCTTCTAAGATCTAGATATCTATACTTAAGTCTCAACTCTTCTCTTGTCTGAGAATTCTCCTCGATTGGGAAAGGAGGAGTAAGAGCCTCAGAAAGAATTCTAAGTTCCTTAGCTATGATTTCGATATGTCCTGTCTTGAGGTTTTCGTTGACAGCGCCACCTCTTTTTGCAACCACACCCTTAACTGCGATAACGAATTCGTTACGAAGAGTATATGCCTTATCATAGCCTTCCTTACCAATCTCATTCTCATCAAAGAGAATCTGAAGAAGTCCGCTTCTGTCACGAAGATCTACGAATATGAGACTTCCAAGGTTTCTCTTCTTACCTACCCAGCCCATTACGACTACTTCTTCACCTATATTGTTATCCAACACCTCTGTACATCTGTGGGTTCTCTTAAGACCCTTCATAGATTCAGCCATTTCCTTTTTTCTTCCTCCGCATTAATCATTATAGAATTCTTCAAATACGCTATAACCGCTTACCTGAAGCTGTTCTTTCTGGAATTTCTTATTCTTGTTCATACGAACAACAAGTATATTCTCACCATTCATACGTCTGTCCATAGCAAGAGATATGATATCACCAAGCTTTTCGCCCTCTATGCCCTTATCGACGAGGAATGCTGTCTTCTTAGGCATATCATCAACCTTCATCTGTCTTTCAAGAAGAAGAAGAACGATACGTTCAAAGCCGATTGAGAAGCCTACCGCAGGCACATCATTGCCAGTGAACTTTCCAACCATACGATCGTATCTTCCACCGCCACCGCAGCTTCCACCGAATTCAGGCATAGCGATCTCGAATATAGTTCCTGTATAATAACCCATACCACGAACCAGAGTCGGATCGAATTCAACTGTAAAGTCAGCCTTCTTACCATGCTCAACTATGGATATGATCTGAAGAAGATTGTCACGAACGCCCTCTTCAAGCTTATCGCCGAGTATATCAGTCACCCTGACTATATCCTCTGTGCTTCCTGTAATACCTTCAAAAAGCGCCACGAACTTCTCAACCGCAGAAGCATCAAACCCACTTTGTACAAGTTCTTCCTTAACGCCATCAAGACCTATCTTGTCCATCTTATCGAGTATTATAAATGCTGTGTCATAAGTCTCTTCTGCAAAACCACTGTACGAAGCCATAGCCTTAAGGATCCTTCTGTCGTTGATCCTGATCTTGAAGCCCTTAAAATCAAGCTTTCCAAGAGTTGTAGTTGTAGCAAGTATGAGTTCAACCTCGGCAAGGTAGCTTGGATCACCGAATATATCTATATCACACTGCATGAACTGTCTGTATCTGCCACGCTGTGGTCTGTCAGCTCTCCATACATTGCCCATCTG
>DOVJ01000086.1 GCA_003520145.1 Eubacterium sp. | reverse complement strand
TCAGTCGGAGAATGGACCCCGACTTAAGTTGAATTTATTATAACCCCTACCTACACTTGGTTAAGAGGAAGGGGTCTTCTCCGACTGAAATAAAAGTGCCCTTGAAAGCCTCAAAAGAGTAGCATTGTCCATATTGACTACCTCCACAGTCTTAGTTTCTTCTCCCATATGTACTGTTGCTTTAGTTCTTCCATGTTCTCTTTTAAGCACATAATCATCAACAGAATCCACAAACAATCCTGCATTAAATATATCCGCATAACCTTCAGGTTTTACTCCATAATCAGGGTATATCTTATCCCAGATTTTTTTCTCAATATCGAGTTCACCTTTATCATTCACATAACAATAACTCCTAGCGATATCCTTATTGCATGCTATCGTAGAATAAACACTCACAGCAGTATTGTCATATACACTAAATCCAAGCATAATAAATCGCATAACCACGATCATTATCATAGAACATATGACTGTTGCTTCTACAGTCATACTACCTTTTACTTTCTTACACATATATCCACCACATTATATATCCAATAGTTATATAGGGAACGAATGCCATTCTGTATCCCTTTTTTCTTCCCATAAGAAGAAGTATAATACCAGCCACAGAAGCCAGAAAAAAGGAAAAACACAGAAGATACATAAGCTCCACTACTCCCATGTATAATCCAAGTCCCGTTATTATAAGTACATCTCCCCCACCTATACCATCTCCTGTAATCTTCATAAGAAGATACAGAACAAAACCTGCTGCGAGGCCGCTTAAGTTAAAGCCGCCCGCAGCAGCTGTTATAATAAGGAGTGAACCAAGCAAAACACTGATACGCTTCTTTATTATGTCCTCACATGACATATATATTAGAAGAAGCAATATAATCACTTTCCACAACATTTCGAACAAGATCTCCTATCTCCCACTTGTGTTATAGGGATTCTTATAACGCCACGCTTTATAAGCCTGCAATACTTACTCTCGTGATAGCGATTCCCATACTTCGTATAATAAACTCTAAAAGTGGTAATCCCCGATGAACAACACCCCTTACAAGGATAATACTTTGCTCCGTCCTCACTTCGAAGATCTTCTATCTGATCCCTATACGCAATATAAAGCTTTGGTTTTATGTAGGTGCAGTTAGCATCCTCATGATACACTTCTCCAGTTGGCGCGATATACACATACTGCACACTGCCACCGCTCCCGACCTTCTCATCACCTACATAGGCCCTTAGGTGAACTCTGTTAACCGCATTCACATAACAAAGTCCGAATATATCAAAAGGACTTTTAAGCTTATAACTCACAACTATATCCACATCACCATCAGACTGGCATACATCCGATAGAAAGAAGTTGAAGCCACCGCTTCCTCCAACAAGGTGTTTATCCTTCATAAATCCTGCCGGCAGCTCATCCTTAATCATCTCCTTCAAAACAGCAGAAGAAAAAGCACTCGAGGCAAGCCTTGCGCCCCAGCTGTCATCTTCTAGACTCCTCACATCCACGCCAACAGCTTCTAATTTTTCATAAGCATAATAGTACTTCGAAACCGTGAGCCCGGTGTTATATATAGCCCTCTGCACATGCATTTTGATGGCATACATATTGATGATGTCGATCATAATGATCGACGCATATATAAAGAGTGTTAGGGAAACCGTCGCCTCGATTGACAGACTGCCCTTTATCCTTGTCTTTCTTAGCATAACCAAACCTCAATAACTGTAACTGTAAGTCCTGTCAAAGCTTTCATCATGAGGAAGCATATATACAATACTGATATCCGACCCCACCACCATATCACTCATGGAAAATGTTTTGTCATGACTGGCCTTCATACACATCTCTATAAGATTAACAGTAGCTATATTCTTCTGACCATAATCCTCCATATACAGAAGGATACGAAGATAATCCCTGTAATCAAACCCATGCTCAAGTGCTTCCTTCGCCTCATCAGTCTCATCATCAGTGTCAAAGTTTCCACTTACAAGCCCTTCCAAAGACAGTTTCCAGCTACTTTCATCCTTATACAGAGGAACCTTCTTCTTATGCAACATGTCTCTTACATCCACTACCGATTCACCATAAGCCCAGAGGGAGATCAGCGTAAGCTCAGCTATACCACCAATAACTATATTAGAGCCGCCACCCATACTTGCAACAAAAGTACTGACTTCCTCCATCATCTTAGGATTGGTGAATATATAAGTCATATTGAAACCCTGTCTCATCAGAATAAGATCGTTGATCACTTTCTTCAGATTCTTTCTGTCTGAGTTCTGTCCATAGAGTATATATTCAATCCCGTAATCAAGAGAATTTTCAGCCCTGTACGGATCGGTTGCACAAGAGAACTTGCCGAGTACATATTCATCAAACAGAAGTATACGCTCATACTTTTCTACACCCTTGCACTTAGTATCTCCTCTATATGAGACCTTATAATCTGATGATACTTCCTTTCCGGATATGGTAAGACCATGTGTCACAACATCATACACTCCATCTGTCACAAGCGAACCGATCATATCAAGTATGGAATTATTGCCGCCATACACATGCACTCTTGTATAATCGAATCCTATATCCACAAACCCATAATTCGAAAGCTTTCCTATCGATTCTTTGAAATTGTCTATGAATCCCTCTTCATAAGGCTTGTATTCGTAGATATTCCTGACTTCCTCGAGCACTTCAAGATTCTTCTTAAGTCCATCGATCATCTTTGCCACATCGACTATCTCGTTCTTGTCGATATTAGCCATATTATCGATTCTTTCTATGCGCTCTTTCAAAGCCTTATAGGACTTCTCTTCGAACTTTCCTCTCTCACTCTCTAACTGACTTAGAGTTTCTTCTTTCTTCCGATCGAGCTCCTTGCTTATTCGCAGAGCTTTTTCAGCGGATGCTATCGCTTTCTTATGAAGATCAACACACTGCTCCAGCTCCTTCTTGAATACATCATATTCCTTCACAAAGCCTGCACTGTCGCTTTCATAGATATCCATCATATGCTTTATCTTCTCATCATAAGCATATATCTTGTCAACGATTGCCACGTATACAGGACTATAATTGATATTCAGAGTCTTATACTGCGATCTATTCTTAGCAAAACGCTTTACAAAGTACTCGTTATTATCCACATATCCTTCGCCAAAGTCCACTATGTCCTTCCCCTTAACAAGCGGTCCGTCAACAAGACCTATGAGTTCATACAGTGCTTCCTCGAATTCACCTTCCTTATCAACAAATGCTTTGAGCTTTTCTATACCCTCGTCAATACGATCCTTTTTCTTACCAAGGAACATATCAACCACTTTCTTAGCTGTATCAACAGGTACCGAGTACTTGGCTGTATCTATGACCTGACGCTCAAAAAGCGCACCATCCATATCCTTGATATGATAGATCGTATCTACGCTTACATCCTTAAGATCAAGCTTTGCAAGATCTCTTTGATAACTCAGATTTTCATCTATTAGTTCCTCCATATCCATACTAAGCTTATACTTATCTGTTTTAACTGCAAGTATCCCATATTCATCGAACAGATCCCTGTCAAAGTACGAATAGCAGGATATAAGTGCCTCATCGGCACTCATATCCATGATCGCTATTGATACATTTTTCCTGGTCATATTAAGAAGAGAGCATACCATACCCGTAATCACGCAAAAGAGAAGAGATAAGTATATGCTTATGAACCCCTTAAAGCTTCTTGACCGCATTGGACACCTTCGAAAAAGCATCATTAAGTATCGATTCAAGCTGATTCTTGAAGATTACAACCAGTCCTACAAGCACAAGGAGTATAAGCACTAATTCTACTACTCCTATCGCATCTTCTTCTTCCAAAAAACCACGTAAATATTCCATAATAACCACCTTAGAAGGACATAAAAACAGGTACGATCACTATCGCAAGCACCAGAACAAGCATGATCATCATAGGGACAAGAAGCTTTGTAGAAGCTTTTTCACCTCTGATCCTCGCAGTGTTCTTACGCTGTATGAAGGCGTCTGCCGCCTCCTCTTCCAGCTTTGCCAAGAGTCCTTCATTACCTTTCTTTAGATTTTGTATTAATAGATTCGTTAATCTCGTATATTCCGTCAACTGACACCGAAAAGCGAAGTCTTCAAGCGCAGCACTTTGTGAATAACCGCTATCCATGCGGTTAACTGTTATCTCAAGTTCATCATAGACATATTTTTTTTTACCTGTCTTTTTATAGTCACCGACTATACGCTCAAAAGAACTTCTAAGGCTCATACCACAGCCAAGAAGAAGTGTTAGCTTAGACAGGAGCTCGCTGTAGTCAAGAAGCATCTGTTCACTTCTTTTGGCCATAGAAGAAGCAAGCTTCGAATCCGGCGCAAAAAAGTATATAACCCCAAGCAATAGGAACGCAAAGACCATAAAAGGAGCATAGTTTTTAGTGTTGACCTTATAGGTATAATCAGAAGGCAATTCTATCTTATCTGCCGAAGGATTTTCGGCTATAAGATTCTCTATCTCTTTTTTTAGTTCTTTTTCCTTCTTCTTAGATTCGCTAAGCTTAGGCGGTTCAAGATTCAGATATATATCATATTCTCCCCTATAATCCTCATATTCCATATAAAGTTTGATAAGCGCCTCGCACGAATCAGTGAGTAACTCTTCATCTATGACTCCATAATCGTCTATATAAGGACTCTCACTTTTTATATGTATGTCTATGATATCGTTGTCACACATAGCCTTAAAATCCAGATCCCTGTCAACGATATCAGGAATCCTAGAAACAATATCTTCATATATCTCATCAAATACTCCCATGATCTCTTCGGCAGAATAAATCCTTGCTGGCACCTCAAGCTCAAGAGTTGTATCTATACCATCGCCCTTTGCAATAAGACCAATCTTCTTATCCTTTCCGCCTGGTGCCGCGCGTATGAGTGTATTTCCAAACTTCTCATCCCTTTCATAAGCTATCTGTAAAAAAGCCCCCATCATAAGAGCACACATGAGTATAAAAAGTGCAGTACTCAGTTTCTTCACCGTATAAGTCTTCTCATCCTTATAACCAAGAGTAAAAAGCCTCACCCTGTCACTCTTAAAAAGCCACCTATTATCCTTCAAAAAAGTATCATAGATATAACAGGAAAGTGGATTAATAAACCTAAGTATACTGTCCTTATCCCCAAACTTATGACTGTCATAACCCTTATATCCCCCAAAGCCGATCAGTATAACCACACATATCAAAAGCAAAACAACATATAACATATCACACCTCTATATCCATGATCTTAAGTCCTATATAGTAGGACAACACATATAAGCACATGATGACACTCATGAACACATAGCCAAACATATTGTGATAAAGTGTATTCAGCACTCCAGGCATCGTAAGGTCGATATAACATATGATTCCAAATGGCATGATATTCATAACCTTCTGCTCGAACTTCTTCGATGCTACCAGAACCTGAATATCCTTCAGAACAGTGCACTTTTCATCTATGATCATGGCACTGTGCTTCATGATACTGACCATATTACCGCCGCTTTTCTTCGCAAACCTGAATACCTGTGCAAATGTTACGATATCATCGTCCATGCTTCGCATAGCCATAGCATCTATGGCATCCTCAGCACTCTTCCCGACACTTAGCTCATTGCACACAATATTCAGTTCACGACATATATAAGAATCCTTACCATAGAGTTTCTCCATCTGAATAACACTCTGCCTTATAGAATTCTCTACCGAATAGCCTGCACTTAAAGAAGCACACATAGAAAGCAGAGAATCTCTGAATTCGCTCTTTTTGTTCGCTCTTATCACCCTTTCCTCCTCAAGGCATAAGTGATAAGCAACCAGCATAGCCAAAGGACTAAGAAGTATCATCGCAATCATAGATCTGTAGAAAAAGTAAGAAAACAAAGCGTCCACACCAAAAGACACACTCGCTATCTTAATCCTTGCCCGAAGTGGCAGCTTTCTATACAGTAATATCAGCTTCTTCATACAACTTCTTTAACCTCTTTCCGATGACAGATCCTACCTTCTCCATGACTCCTGTGCTCTCACTATAACTAAAGAGTACATTTGTCTTTATCTGTCCTTCCTCAAGACCGACCACTTCCACGATTTCCTCAACTCTTCTCTTGCCGTCACGATACCGCCGAAGATGAACCAGCACATCTATCGCCTGAGCGATCTGCCCCTTGATAGCCTGCAACGGTATGTCCATGCCCATAAGAAACATAGTTTCTAGGCGGCTTAACATATCGGTGGCAGAATTAGCATGGCCAGTAGAGAGACTTCCCGCATGACCGGTATTGAGAGCCTGCATAAGATCAACTGTCTCGGCGCCTCTTACCTCACCGATTATGATCCTATCTGGCCTCATCCTTAAGGAGGATCTTATAAGGTCACGTATACTTATCGCGTTCTTTCCCTCTACATTCGAATTCCTAGTCTCTAACCGGACCAGATTGCCTATGCCCTGAAGCTTTAATTCTGCCGAATCCTCTATGCTGATCACCCTTTCAGTCGGTCCGATATACTCCGACAGCGCATTAAGGAAGGTAGTCTTGCCACTTCCCGTTCCCCCCGACACAAATACCGTCCCCTTAAGATATACGAGCTTCTTAAGAAAATCCGCAGCCACATCACTTAAGGAGCCACTTTTTATAAGATCATCCATCGTTATAGTCTTATTAGAAAACTTTCTTATAGTTACAGCAGGACCATCTATCGCTATGGGATCGAGAACTATATTAACTCTGGACCCGTCAGAAAGTGTCGTATCAAGTATTGGAACACTCTCATTCACTAAGCGATTACTTCTTGCGGCTATATTCTGTATGATGTCATCAAGCCTGTCCCTGTTATCAAATGCAGCGTCACTTTCATATATACAGCCACCCTTCTCGATATATATATGCTTATATCCATTGATCATGATCTCTGTGATCGACGGGTCTTTTATGAGAGGCTCTAGTATATCGAAGCCTCTTATGGAGGCATATATCTCATCCACAAGTTCCTTCTTATCTTCAAAATCCAGATAAGTATCTCTTGCATATATTCTTACTGCATCCTTAATAAGTAAAAGAAGCTCTGCATCTTCTAATTCCCGGCTTACATCAATGTTGCCGATCACCTTATCTTTCAAAAGTTTTATCAGATTTCTGTCCAATTCAAAGCCTCCATCTTCCTGATCCTTGATCTGTTAATAAGCCCCTTATATTCCAAAAATCCCAAAAAATCCTCATAACGAATGAGCTCTTCTCTGACTTGCGAAACTACCATACAGGCCTCGTCCACATATATAAAGAGCTTATACCACTCTTTCACATAAGTTCCGATATCAAGAACTATCTTCTCATAGATTCCTAGACCCTTAATATGTTCAACGAGCTCTATCAGATCCTTAACCTGCAGATGCTCCACATCATTTCCCGATCTTGGTGGGATTATAAGATCAAATCCACCATAGTGGCAAGTAAGCCCATCTATATCACTGCTCGTAAGCGCCATCATCAGATCTGACAGATCTCCAGGCGATTCAATATTCAATATCTTATCAAGAGGCAGGAATTCATCAATCCCTATATATAAAACCTTAGACTCAGAAGCCATGCTCTTACACAGTGAAAGTGCTGTAGCACACCTCCTGCCACTATCCCCAAGACTTGCTATGCCCATAACCGATGCCTTACTATTATGAAGCTTATCTGTCACCTTATGAGAACTTATGATATCCGCTATCACGGATGCACTCTGATACTTGTATATCCCTTGTGCATCCTTAGATCTTGTAAGCAAAATCATCTCCTTATCATAGATTTCAAGCGCCTTAAGATCCTCAACCAAAGTCTCATCTATAACAAGAAGCGATATGTCATTCTCCCTTGCATACTGACTAAGCTGTGGCAGCCCTGTAAATCCCACCACATCATATGAACAATTCCTGCAACCATTGATATAATCCACAAGACGCCTTGTATACTCCAAATCACTGTCAAGAATACCGCATATCATGGTCTCATCCCCTTCCTACAACTATTATCGCGGCCAAAGCTATAGGCACAGCCATATGAAGCTTATGAACGCGCGAATCAGAAACCTTAAGTTTTTTACCATCTCTAAGCCAAGCTATAGATTCCACATAACCTCCTATTCCACGAAAAAGCGCGTGAATTACATAGTAAAGCGCATATAATCCACCTAAAACTATGCTTAATAAGAAAACTTTGAAAAAAAACGGTGCTCCTAAGAATAATCCTATAACAGCATATAGTTTGCCATCACCTGCACCGAAAACGCGAAACCTGTATCCTGCAAAACCAAACACTAAAGCAACGAAAAAACCGAATAAATAACTGATAATAACCTGAAAATCCCAAGTGAAAACACAAAAAAAGAATCCAAAGAATAATGATATAATAATAAACCAATTGGGAATCTTGTAATATCTGACATCGCATATACATGCGATCAAAAGTATAATATAAAAGATAATATATCTGATAGCCATAACTCTTATGAATCTCTTATGGCTTGAGATGATGAACTTTTATTCAGAACTTTTGTTCTGAGCTTGTGCTCTTGATGACTATTATAACGAGACAAAAAAGATATGTCAAGAAGAAATTTCAAAAAGAGGACTGTTTTTTATCAGCCCCCTTTAATAGATACTCTCTTTGATTATTATAAATTAGATGTTCTTCAAAAGAACTATGTCGCCAACTACTGGAAGTCCCTTATCAACGCCATTAAGAGCATTAACGATACCCCATATACTGAATACAAAGCAAACTAATGCAACTAATCCAGCCAAAAGATTAACGACAGGAATCCAACTTACAAATCCACAAATAGTTCCTATAATTCCAAGTGTCAGTCCCTGATTAAGTGCGAGCTTGCTCTCACTCTTATTAGCTGTAGCTATAAAAGCAACGATCCATCCGATAATTGTGATGTAAGAGATAACATCTGTCAAAGTCTTATCCATCTTATATATCCTTTCATGTGATTAATAATTATCTGTTCAAACAGACACTTATACACTAGCATATATTTACTCAAAAATCAAGATATTTTTACAGATTAATCTCATCCAGACTATGTATAACCTGTACGCCCTCCGGCACCTTAGCTTCCTTTCTTGCGATGTATACAGGTGTTATGCCAACTTCAAGTGCCGGAATTATATCGGAGGTCACCGAATCGCCTATGAATATGACTTCCTCTGGCGATACTCCTGCAGTTTTAAGTGCATATTCATATATCTCCTTACTCGGCTTACAAGCTCTCGCACACTCTGCACTTATTATCCCTTCAGGCTTCAATCCCTTAATAGCCATAGACTCCTCAAGATATCTAAGATCATCATTAGACAAGATATATATAGGGAGACTGCACCTCTCAAAAAAAGGCTTAACATCATCATGCAAAGAGGCATATATCCAGACCTTCTCCCATATCTCATGCACATAATTCCTGTCTCCATCAAAGCCCATATCCATAGCAAGATGATCAAGAACATAATCCACCTTATAGTGGTTAAGTCTAAAACCATCTCCATAACAGGTGGCTTCAACATCCTTTATATATCCCCACACCTTCGCAAGTATCAGCTTATGATCAGATGTGTTGCAGTGCTTTGTCATATACTCAAGAAGTTCTCTTGTATATGGTTCATCTTCTTTGACCATAGTCCCTGTATAATCAAGAAAAATCGCTTTAATCATATATATTTCCTCTCTTTCTCCTCATCTATGATATCCTCAAATCCCCCAAATGTAAATAAAAAATTGTTTTTTTGACCATATTATGATATTATTGCCATATAACTACAAAAAGGATTTTATATACATATATGAGAACACAGATAATCAAACAGCAATTCGATAAAGAGCGCGCTCTTTACAATGCTACCGCTACAGACATCATCGAGTGTACCTTCGCTGGAGAAGCTGATGGCGAATCTGTACTTAAAGAGGCTCGCGATATACTAGTGAAGGATTCAACATTTTCCTTGAGATATCCGCTTTGGCATGTCAGAACATTTGAGATGACGGGCTCTTACATGGATGAAGCAACAAGGGCCGCCATATGGTACTCCTATGACGGTCAAATCAGTGATTGCAAGCTTTATGGAATAAAGGCCGTAAGAGAATGTGAGCGCATCAACATAGAGCGCTGCAGCATCAACTCTCCGGAATTCGGCTGGAAATCAAACAAGATCACACTAAGAGACAGCGAGATCACATCCGAGTATCTATTCTTCGACAGCCGCAACGTAACGCTTGACAAAGTCCACATGAAAGGAAAGTATTCCTTCCAGTACATGGAGAATCTGACTATAACGAACTCTATGCTTGATACTAAGGACGCCTTCTGGCACAGTAAAAATGTTACGGTCAAGGACAGTATTGTCAAAGGCGAATATCTTGCGTGGTTTTCCGAAGACCTCACGCTCATAAATTGCCATATCCAAGGCACCCAGCCTCTATGCTACTGCAAGAACCTTAAGCTTATCAACTGCACGATGGATGATGCCGATCTTGCTTTTGAATATTCTGAAGTTGAAGCAGATGTAAAAGGACACATCATATCAGTCAAAAACCCAAAAGAAGGCAGTATAACAGCTGATTCAGTCGGCGAGATCATCATGGAAGATGCTGTTATGGAATGCACCGGAAAAGTTATCATACGAGGCTCTCATGTCTGAGATCATAAGCACCAACACATCATATAGGCACCTAACAGCTCAAGTGATAAAATTAAGTATACCAGCAATACTCGCAGAGATTACATCTGTTATCATGCAGTACATAGATGCTGCCATGGTAGGAAGCTTAGGAAAAGAAGCAACTGCAGCTATCGGCCTTGTAAGCACATCAAGCTGGCTAATCGGCGGTTTGTGTATCTCTTCGAGTATAGGTTTTTCCGTTCAGGTAGCACAGTTAATCGGTGCTAAAAAAGAAAAAGATGCACGCAATGTTCTACGGCAATCCATAATTGTGTGTATGCTTTTTAGTTTTCTCTTATCAGGCATAGCTATACTTATAAGCAGGCCGCTCCCAGGACTCTTAGGAGGCGAACAGTCAATCCGTTCTGATGCTTCAGCATACTTTCTTATATTTGCGCTTGCGCTTCCTTTTGAGATGGTTCGCATGCTTTTTGGAAGTATGTTACAATCAAGCGGTAACATGAAAACTCCGGGAATACTTAATATATTCATCTGTATCCTGGATGTTGCTTTCAATTATCTCTTTATCTATGTTGCAGGCTTAGGCGTAAGAGGTGCAGCCATAGGCACCGCATTGTCAGAAGTTATCATATCGCTTCTCATGGCTTACTTTCTTCTGTTCAGATCGAAGACACTCGCGCTTAAACTTGGCGGCAGCTGGAAGCTTAATAGAATATGCATCCGCAATGCTATCAAGATATTCACGCCTATAGCACTTGAGCGAACTGTAACATGCGGCGCTTATATAACCGTAACTAAGATAATAGCACCTCTTGGCAATATCGCCGTAGCAGCCAATTCCCTTGCCGTAACCGCAGAAAGCTTTTGTTATATGCCGGGATACGGTCTAGGTACAGCAGCTACAACTCTTGTAGGTCAAAGTATCGGCGCTAAGAGAAAAGACCTTGCAAAAAGATATGCTAAGATTACCATAACTCTCGGAGTTGTGATCATGTCCATATCAGCAGTTCTTATGTATATGGCAGCCCCTCTTATGTTCATGATACTGACTAGCGAAGTTGCAGTAAGAAGGATAGGTACTAAGATCCTTCGAATCGAAGCATATGCAGAACCTCTGTATGGTGCTTCAATCGTATGTTCTGGTGTTCTAAGAGGAGCCGGTGACACACTTATACCAAGCATCATTAGCCTTGTAAGTATGTGGGGCGTAAGAATAACACTATCAATAATTCTTGTTCCACATATGGGACTTACAGGAATATGGCTTGCTATGTGTATAGAATTATGCTTTAGAGGAATACTTATGCTGATAAGAACCATACGCGGTTCATGGCTTAGAAAAGAAATTATAGGCAATATATAACAAAAAGCCAATAATTAAGGCTGAAAAAAACTATCACTGGGACACGCGGCGATTTCTATACT
>DOVJ01000161.1 GCA_003520145.1 Eubacterium sp. | reverse complement strand
TCTTCCTTAGCATGATGAACCTCTTCAACTCTGGCAGGAAGCTCAGCCTCGCTTCGTCTGTACACGATATGAACCTCAGCGCCAAGTCTTAAGGCAGTTCTTGCAGCATCCATAGCAACATTACCACCGCCGACTACAGCAACCTTCTTACCCGCGATCATAGGTGTGTGATAATTCTCATCAACGGCCTTCATAAGATTACTTCTTGTGAGATACTCATTGGCAGAGAATACACCGTTGGCGTTCTCACCTTCGATACCCATGAACTTAGGAAGACCTGCACCGGAACCGATGAATACGGCATCGAAACCCTCTTCTGTAAGTAGTTCATCTATAGTAACACTCTTGCCGATTATAGTATTAGTCTCAATCTTAACACCGAGCTTCTTGACATTCTCTATCTCATGTGCAACAACTGTGTCCTTAGGAAGACGAAACTCAGGTATACCATACACAAGCACACCACCTGCTTTGTGAAGTGCCTCAAATATAGTAACCTCATATCCAAGCTTTGCAAGATCACCAGCACATGTAAGGCCTGATGGACCAGAACCGATAACAGCAACCTTCTTACCATTAAGTGGCTTGTTGACAACAGGAACGATGCCCTGTTCTCTTGCCCAGTCAGCAACAAATCTCTCCAGCTTACCGATAGATACCGGCTCGCCCTTCACGCCTCTTATACACTTACCTTCACACTGGCTCTCCTGAGGACAAACTCTTCCACATACAGCAGGAAGTGCTGAAGACTCGCTAATAGTCTCATAAGCTTCCCTGAAGTTACCGCTCTTTACCTCATCTACAAACTTAGGAATATTGATGCTAACAGGACAACCTGTGATACATCTGGCATTGCGGCAGTTAAGACATCTGCTTGCCTCATCCATAGCTTCCTTTTCATCATAACCAAGGCAAACTTCATCGAAATTAGTTGCACGAACCTTTGGCTCCTGCTCCTTAACAGGAATCTTCTTCAATACATCTACAGCCATATCCTATGCCTCCTCTTTCTTACACTTGCCACAACACTGATGATACTTATCTCTAGCTTCTTTTTCCTTCTCACGATACATAGTCTGTCTTTTCATAGCTTCATCAAAGTCTACAAGGAAACCATCGAATTCAGGACCATCTACGCACGCAAACTGCATCTTATCACCTATACTTACACGACAAGCACCACACATACCTGTACCGTCTACCATGATCGGGTTAAGACTGACAGTCGTAGGAATATTAAGCTCCTTAGTAAGCTGGCACACGAACTTCATCATGATCATAGGACCGATAGCTACACATGCGTCATATTCCTTCTTATCCTCTCGAACAAGCTTATTGATAACATCTGTAACTCTGCCAGGTATACCATAACTTCCATCATCTGTACATACATAGAGATTACCAGCTGTTTCCTTAAGTTCCTTCTCAAGAATCATAAGTTCCTTGGTCCTTGAACCTAAGATCACGTCACAGGATACATTATGATCATGAAAATACTTTACCTGTGGGTAAACAGGAGCTGCACCTATACCACCTGCAACAAATAGAACTTTCTTCTTAGCAAGCTCATCATCACTAAGTTCAACAAGATCGGAAGGCTTACCGAGGGGACCTGTAAAGTCAGTCATATAATCTCCAGTCTTAAGCTTGCTCATCATCTCAGTAGATACACCAACTGCCTGGAATATGATAGTTACAGAGCCTTTTTGTCTATCATAATCACATATAGTAAGAGGAATTCTCTCCCCCTCCTCACCAGTCTTGCATATAACAAACTGTCCTGGCATACATGATTTTGCAACTCTAGGTGCCTCAATATCCATAAGAAATACATTGGCAGCTATTTCTTCTGATTTCAAAATCTTATACATAATAACCTCCGATATTATTTGATAGGCGAGAATGTCGCTTTTTCTTCTCCATCATATGATACTGTATATAATTCAAGTGTCTTGGAATTAATACCATAATAATAACTTTGCTTCACATATGAACCGTTATTATAAGCAGATACACCTACAACATATATGTATACATCATCAACGACTTCTGTATTGTATTCAAAGTACTTAAACTGTGTGCCATCTAAAAGCTCTGTCGCACCCTTGATCTGCTTAAGCTCCACAAGCTTTTTAGAAAGAGCATCGCATGCAACAGAAAGAGAATAATCTCCTCTTAAAGTAAGATCATATACATACATAGCAACCGGACCTTCGATATTATACTTGTTGACAATCTTGATCTTAAGTACATTGTTACCAACCTTCAGATCGATTTTCTTCTCTGGATCATATTGCTTTGATGTTTCGGTTGGATTAGTTCCGTCCCATGTATAATATGCTTTCCCACCCTCAGGGATGTTCGTGATCTCTATCTGACGAGGTGATGTGTAAGCTCCATTAGGAAGATTCACAGTAGCAAGCTGTGGTGCACCATGAACTATATCATACTTATACGAAGCGCTCTTGCTCATAACACCTATCTCGTTGATAGCAACGATCTTAAGCTCAACAGTTCCTTCCGAAAGGATTATAGGACCATCGTAAAGAGGCGCATACTTAGTAGGCTCAGAGCCATCTATGGTATAGTATATCTTAGCACCTTCCTCTGATGAAGAGAGTGTCACTACCACATCATCCTCATAGGAGCCAGAATTAACATCGGCAGAAGGAACAGATACCTTATACTGCTCTAAGAAAGCCTCAAAAGAAGTTTTCTCATAAGCTTGCAGCAGATGATTGATCGCATCACCGTTACCTGTTTCTTTATACAAGGCAGCTATCTCTTTAACAGCAGTTTCGTTATACTTATCAACATTGAGAATACTGTTAAGGGCACTGATCTGACTGTTTGGAAGATTAGCTTGCTTGTAGCATTCAAAAAGAGCCATGTTAAGCTTTATCTGATTATCTCTGTCAGATGAAGAAATCGCTGCAAGCGCCTTCTCATAATAAGGGATTGCCTTATTATACTTGCCTGAATCATAATACTCTTTGGCCTTCTGATAGTTATAATTGTATGAAGATTCAGTATTCTTCTTAATCATAGCGATAAGCGAAACCGTGACTGTCAAGAATATGATTACAATAACAGTCACACCTATAGCTATTGTAATATTACGATTCTTCTTATTAACGGCTTTTCTCTTAGTTACTCTGAATCTGTCTTCATAATCTCCAGCGGCTTCCTCCCGCTCTATGAATTCCTCAAAATCATCAGATTCATCATAATCAGGATTATCAGGATCATCAAGATCATCCGAATCATACATATCTATATCTTCGATATCATCCAGATCATCCATCTCATCATACTTATTCATAATATTTCCTCTCTCCGACTGAAACTAGTAGTTATCTTCATGTACCTCGAAGAAACTCTTAGGGCAATCACACACAGGACACACATCGGGAGCGTTAAGTCCCACAACAACATGTCCACAATTGCGACATTCCCATATCTTAACTTCGGATTTAGAAAAAACACTATCAGTCTCAATATTCTTTATAAGCGCTCTATAACGCTCTTCATGCCGACGCTCTATAGTGCCCACAGCCCTGAACATAAGTGACAGATCCGTGAATCCTTCAGCTTCGGCAGTCGCTGCAAATTCCTCATACATATCAGTCCACTCATGATTTTCGCCCTCTGCAGCAGCATTGAGGTTATCAAGAGTTGTATCTATGCCGCCTAATTCATCAAACCACAGCTTCGCATGTTCACGTTCGTTATCCGCAGTCTGTAAGAAAAGAGCCGCTATCTGCTCTAATCCTTGTTTCTTAGCAACAGACGCAAAGTAAGTATACTTGTTGCGTGCCATAGATTCACCGGCAAATGCTTTTCTAAGGTTTTCTTCTGTTTTAGTTCCCTTATAATCAGGCTTTTTTTCAGTAACTGCGGCACTAGTAACTTTCTCAAAATCAGAAGCGGGATGCTTGCAAAGCGGACAAACAAAATCCTCAGGAAGTTCTTCACCGACATACTCATATCCGCATATCGTACATCTCCATATAGTCTGACCATCAGTTGTCTTACCCACAGCCTCAGGCTTTGGTTTAATATGACTCATATAATAATCATATGTAACAGACGGAATATCGCTTATCACAGCCATATCAGTTATCTCGCCAACAAAAAGAGTATGAGACCCAAGATCAAGCATCTTACTTACTTTAGCATCCACAAAAGCGTTAGTTCCCTTGACGATGTGATATAATCCGTTAACACTACGCTCACAATCCTTGAAGTCAGCAAACTTATCAACATCCCTTCCACTCTGATAACCAAAGTGTTTAAAAAGCTCGAATTCTGCATACTTATGAATAACAGATACCGTAAACAGACCTGTTCTCACAATCATGTCATGAGTAAAATCCTCTTTATTAACACATATACTTATCTGATTTGGAGTCGAAGCTGCTTGAATAGCAGTATTGATTATGCAGCCGTTATCCTTATTGCCTTCCTTTGCAGTCAGTACAAATAAGCCATAACTAAGCTTATAAAGTGCCTTTTTATCCATAAGGAAACCTCCATTTACCCATTATGAATAATTATATCATAAATTCGAGTTTTATTCAAGATACCTATACTATCCCTTTTTCCTCCAGAGTTTCTATCGCGTGCCTTACGCAATCATCACATTCACAGAGCACAGTGCCTGTTCCTACACCCTTAAGTACCTTACAGATTGTTCCACCACATTGTTGTTCAAATGTTTTGCATACCGAAGCAGCATCCCGAAGAAGCGGACGCCCCTCAAAGTTCTTAAGCCCCTGCACCACCTCGGCAGCACACAAAGCGCCGCAGGTAGCTTCCATGCAACCCATACCTACGCCAAAACATGCTCCGATCTTATCAAGTGTCTCTACAGGAACCAAAAGCACATCAGCACAGGCTGCCAAAACAGCCTGTGCACAATTGCGTCCTTCATGCTTCAATCTTACTGCGTATTCTTTTCTGTTATCCATAAATCCTCCTATGCCTTAAAATTATATACAGGCTTCATAATATCAACAACATCAACAGCCTCTCTTATGACATCTATTATGTCATCTATGCTCTTATATGCCATAGGTGCCTCATCAAGAGTGAATTCATTGACCGAAGTAGTGTATACACCAGCCTCACGCATAACCATCTCAAACTCGACAAGAGAAAGCTCATCCTTAGCCTTAGATCTTGACATAAGTCTGCCTGCACCATGAGGTGCCGAATAATTCCACTCAGGATTGCCCTTGCCGATAGCAAGCACGCTTCCGTCCCTCATATTGATCGGGATCAGTACC
This sequence comes from Eubacterium sp., assembly GCA_003520145.1. GTDB lineage: Bacteria > Bacillota > Clostridia > Lachnospirales > Lachnospiraceae > UBA9775. Next base: position 5,981 of record DOVJ01000161.1, on the reverse strand, counting down.
CTCTCGCCCTTATGAGCAGCTATAGCGCCTTTTCTTAAGATCATCTCATCGGTGTCTATGTAATTATGTATCGTGTGAAAACTATCATAAGCTGTTAGTCCAAGTCTCTCAAGAATAACTTCAGCCATAATTTCTCTGTTTCTTCTTGCAAAAGCCTGACAGATTTCCACATCATGAAGATAATCCTCAAGGAAGCTTCCACTAAGATAACACAGATCCTCTGGTATATCCTCTATTCTTTGAGCCTTAAAGTGAAGATCCTTAAGCGCCTTGCTAATCTCCGCCTTTCGTCCCTGCTCCTTATAAGTCCTGATTATCTCATCGCGCGCTCTGGCATAATCACCATAACCGTTGTTGAGATTGACAGCAAGCCTCTGATATCTCTCAGCCACCTGCTTTCCAAGATTTCTAGATCCCGAATGTATAACAAGATACATAGTACCATCAGTTCCTCTATCGACCTCTATGAAGTGATTACCTCCACCGAGAGTACCTATCGAGCGCTCTATTCTCTTAGAATCCTTAAGGTCTCTAAAGCAGCGAAGTATCGACAGATCAAAGTGCTCCCTTCTGCACTCCCACACATTTCTTCCAGACGGAATATAATGTGCCGCCTCATCAAGCTTCTCATAGTCAATCTCTATCTTACCGAAATTAACAGTATACATGCCACAGCCTATATCGACTCCAACAACATTTGGAACCACCTTATCCGTTATCGTCATAGTCGTACCTATCGTACAGCCCTTACCAGCATGAACATCAGGCATGACCCTTATTCTCGAGCCTTCGCTCATAGAATAATCACACATACGTCTTATCTGCTCTATCGCTTCATCCTCTGCAACCTTCGCGTAGCATACAGCAGTATTGACCTTACCGACAATATCGATTCTATCCATGATATATCCTCCATTTGTAATTCTTTATGATATCATGATACGATATCGCATGAGTTTAATCACGGAAAAAAAACTGCGAATGCTACTCCACCTAAGGTAAACCCATCATATCCATCTGTCGCTTCAGACGTTCCCTTATAAGTTCTCTAAAATGTTTTGGCCCAACAACCTCCAGAACCGGCCCGAAAGACAGAATCCTTATGACAATCTCTGTCTCATCATCCTTCTCATAGCTCAGTCTTACAAAGTAATCATCATCTCTTTTTTCAACCGATTTCTGAAAGTGTGCAAAGTGTAACATCACCCTCTCAAGAGCATTGCGCTCATCCTTAAGTACGAATTCAACATATTCTTCGCTGTTCTTTTGCATATGCTGTCTGCACCGCTTTGGTATACCATCATAGAATTCGCATGACAATATCCTGCCAAGATTATAGGTACCGCCATCCAAGCCATCTGCATATACCCTGAATTTATCATCCTTTTGCGAATACTCAAGATGCTTAGGGATGAATACGCGTTCTACTTCTTTTTCTTGCCTGTTCTTAACTCTGATAGATATCGCCTTCTTTTCTTTGATGGCTGATAATATCATGCGAAAACGATTCCTATACCCTAGATCATCATAATCATCACCATCAAGATACTGATCAAATACCTCATAATCGTAAGATGTAAAAAGAGGCTTAACATCCGGATCAACATACACATCATCAGTAAAAAGCTTAAGTCTCTTATCACTTGCTATAGCGCAAAGCCAGCGTCTCTCAAGGTAAGTTAACGGCATATCAGGGCTTTTTTTAATATTCGTAGTTCCATCAGGTAATACAAGTTGCCATCTCTCGTCCTTAACAGCATCCTCTATCATGAAACTGCTCTCACTGAATGCATGCTCCTTAGCTATGCGTCTTATATCATCGATACTTACAGAAGATTCAAGTGCAAGACTTATGATATCAGCTACGGCGTTGTAGTATGCACTGTATAATTCACTGAATACCATCAGACACCTCCTCTATACCATACATCTCATACATCCGTTTTATATCACTTAAAAACCTCTCTTCAAGCTTCCCATCAGACATATGTATCTCAGTGATTCTGCAGATATAGGTCCTGATCCAGGGAATAAGCTCCCCGATATCATAGACATCCGCACTGAACTTCACATGCTCATCATCAAGATACGTGACTGTCCCACACCTTTTTTCACGTTCAAGTCTCTTAGGTATGTAATCCTCGAACCTTCCATATCTTATCGTAAAATCTATGTGTTCCATACGAGCGCCTGAACTGCCCTGCGTACTGACTCCCCAGATATGAGGTCGCATAGCTTCATACTTATCCATAAGCTCATCTATGTTATCGCACACATCAGATACAGACGCCTTCACGATATTATCAAGCCTGTATGCTCTGATCCTGCCTGATTCCTGATCATATGCCATCATATACTGCCTTCCACTCTGGGCACTTATCATAACCTTAAGTGGAACCACAACAGCACTTTGAGGCGTTCTAACCTTCTTGCTAACTGTAGCTATCTCAAGCTTCTTCTTATCACTCATTGCCAAAAAAACAGTACACAGTATCTCACTGTCCATAGCAGAGGTTATATAGTGATGCTTAAAGAACAGAATACTATCATCGCAAACTTTCTTATCGAGAATATATGAGCCTATAACACCACAAGGCAGCATCTCGGAATAAAATCCAAGAACATCATAAGGATAAAAGTCTCGCATAGCAACACGTTTGTACAGAACCTGTCGCCCACTCTTTTCACACTCAACTATCCCTTCCTCAGAATATTCCTTAAGCTTCTTTCTGACATTAGACTCATCAAAAGTCTTAGGAACTAAAAAAGCTGATAGTCTGTCATCTATCTCATCCATTATCTCGGATATAGATAGCCCTTCATCCTCCGACAATATATCCATCAGAAGAAAGTGAAGAGTTATATCACCATCAGTAAAGCTCTTAGTTTTCCATGCTACATACAGAGGATTATGCGAAACCACTCTGCTGTCTATGGATATATATACATTCTTTCCATCACTATTGCGTCCAAAGCGTATATAATCGGCAAGCCAGCCCTCTATTCTTCTTCTTTCATCGTCATAGGAGCGACTGCTTTTTTTATCGTAGTCGCTCCTGTTTTTATAACCATATACATAGAATTCCCGCATATAATCTCTTATACGGTCAAAATTCTTAATAAGTTCACTATATGCCATATCAAATATTCCTTCTTACGATCTTACAACCGGTACAGCAGCCGAAAACAGATAACCCTGATAAAGGTCGCAGCCATACTCATGAAGAGTTTTCCTCTGCTTTTCATTCTCAACATATTCCGCAATAACCATGAGTCCAAGATTATCGGCAAGCTTTGTGATCGATGTTATGATCTCACGACTGTTCTCATGATCATACATACCTCTTACAAGAGAACCATCAAGCTTTATCAGATCAAAGAGGTTATCCTTGAGATAATGTATAGATGTATGTCCCATAGAGAAATCATCTATAGCGAGCAGAAGTCCCATACCCTTGAGCGTATTAAGAACACCTATAGTCTTATCATCAAAAGAAAGTGTAGCCTGTTCAGTAACCTCCACGCATATATTGCAACCAGCAAAAGACTTCATACTGTCAAGCTTCTTCATAAACTGAAGAAATCTTTGATCAACAATTGTAGTTCCGGTTACATTGACAGATAGCTTTGTATTCTCTCCATACATCTCGAGAACATAAGGTCTGTCAGCCAAAGCATTTTCCCATATCTTCTCTTCAAGTTCTTCTAAGAATCCACCTTCCGCAGCGAGCTTGATAATAAGAGGAGGATATATCATGCCATATACCGGATGATTCCAGCGTAGAAGCGACTCCACGCCTATACAGCGACCGTCATAATGATACTGCGGCTGATAATACATGACTATCTGCCTGCTATAACTCTGCTTTAGCTCAGAACACAACTCCTTAGCAATATCGCCATAACTGTCATATCTCTCTGTAAGCTTGATATTCGCCATATCGCCTTCATTCTGTTTGAAGAATTCTATAAAATGACTATAACTTGAGCGCATATTTTCCATAGTCTGCTTATCAAGGATCCTGATAAAAGGCGCATATACCAAAACACCCACGACTATATTAACAAGCTGCAGAACAGAGCCTGCATAAGACCCGGTTGCACAATAGCCACCCATTAGAACTGGCGTAGTCCAGTTAACCTGGTTCGTAATAAGCGGTACCCATCCCATATACAAAGCCATATAGGATATAGAATAACACAAAAGCGGTACCGTCAGAAAAGGTATAACCATGACTGGATTGAGGATGATTGGAAGTCCGAAAACCATAAGCTCATTGATATTGAATATCATAGGAAATGTTGCGGCAAGCCCCAACGTCTTCCTCGAACGGCTCTTCGAAAAGATAAGAATAGCGATAAGAAGACATATAGTCGCTCCGCATCCTCCCATAAGCACAAAGCAATCGAAAAATTCCTTCGTAAGGATCACAGTCGGCTCACTTCCCGCTGCCACAGCCTGCTGATTAGCCTCAAGTCCCGGGTAGAAGTAACTATGCATAACATCTTCAAGCGTATCACTTCCGTGTATGCCAAAAAACCACAACACAGAAGACAAGAGCACAAAGAAGAAGCCTTTGAAGAAACCTGTTTCTCCGCTTGAAAACAAAGATTTGAAGACAAGAGCAATCAGATCCTTAAAAGAATCCAGATCAAATATCCATATAACAAGTGCATTAAGAAGTGCAAAAGGTATGACGGTAAATACTATCGGGAAGAACATATTAAGCATCCTGTTAAATGTTCTGTCAGCTCCGCTAGTAAACAGATACTTCTTTTTGAAGACCTTACTCCACTTTATATATATCCACGACGCTAAGATTCCGGTTATGATTGCAACAAACATAGACTTAGGACCAGTCCTGTCTGTTCCGAATTTCTCAAGATCAGCGCCCACAAGTATAAAGAACGCCACCCCGGATGACATAATAGCACCAGTACCGACAACATTACGATCCGACCTATAACTTATATATGCACGACTCACACAAAAAGTCATATATACAGACAACATTCCGAAAGTCGCACTATTGATGATCTTGAATATTCTAAGAAGAATACCATCAGCTGCAGTCGCTATCCAATTCTGATAAGCATCAGACGGAAAGTACTGGAAGATAAGCGCAAAAGCTCCCAGAATAAGGATAGGAATCAGGTCTACCAAAGCATTTCTTACAGATCTGATCATAATCATATCTTCTATTTTCTGAAGTCTCGTTTTATCATCTTTACTATCCATACATATACCTCAAAATCAATGCACCATCGATTTTAAAGAGACCTTTCGATCATACATCTTCTGATCGGCCCGTTCAAATACCACACGATAACAATCATCATCTCCAGGACGAAAAACTGCAAGTCCACTGGCAATAACAAAATCTTTGCAATGAAGATTCTCTTCTATCTGTGTTTCAAAAACTTCTAACAATTCATCCCTGTTTCGGTAGTCTTCGCCTTCGAGAACAGCAACGAATTCATCCCCGCCAACACGGAATACAGGACTATTTTTGAATATCTCGCATATATAACGGCAAGCTTTTTTGATATATTCATCACCAGCCTCATGTCCATTTGTATCATTAATCTTCTTCAGATCATTCAGGTCAAAGACAACAACGCCAAACTCATAAGAAGCTTGTCTGGCTATTCGACTATCAACAAGCTTTTCCTTTTCCGCATATGCATGTGTGTTATTAACGCCTGTAAGAGAATCCGTATAAGCCAAATGCGTTGCAACATCGAGTTCAAAGCGACGCTGTATCTCCATATCCTGTATAACAAAAGTATGTAAGATACAGGTCCCAAACAAAAGCCCCACTGTATAGAGAGGTTGCAGAGGAAAAAGAACCTGTACTACAACAATAATTGCTGCAATGATTCCAAATGCACCAATAGCCGTACAATGCAACTGGTTATTGATATCAGTACCCCTTACCAGCATGATACACACCATCAGAATCAAACCAGAACATAATAGG
>DOVJ01000236.1:4311-8009 GCA_003520145.1 Eubacterium sp. | reverse complement strand
ACAGCCTTTTATATTGGCTAACAGCATAACAATAAAAAGCAATCGCCAGGACACGTGTCCTGGCAATTGCTTTTTATAATGCTTGAATATAGAATCGTTGTATGTGATGCAATCACTCTTTTACAACATCTGCATCAGGTGCGTTCTTCTTAACTGACTCGATACCGTTCTTGCAGTTTGCTATAGACTTGTAGCCTTCACTTACTGCGATTACCTGACCGTTAGTAGCCTTAAGACGGAAACGGAACTCGCCTGCCTTGTCCTTATAGATCTCGAACTTAGGATTCTTGAGGGTCTCGAAGTTCTCGACTGTCTGATCTTCAACATCAGCTACGCAATTCTTCTTAACTGACTCGATGCCGTTCTTGCATGAGCCTTCAGAAGAGTATACCTCAGATGTAGCGATAACTTCACCGTTACTGGCCTTGAGGTCGAACTTGATACCTGTCTTGGTCTCCCTGATTACAAACTTTCCCATTATAAAAATACCTCCTTGGTATAATCTGATGACACTATTATAAACCGAATTGCGAAAAAAGTCAATTATCAAGAAAGCGTGACATATTGACGAAAGCATTTTTTTGAGTTAAAATGTTTTGTAATGAGGTGAAAGGAGTGCTATGACCGAAAAGATTAAAAAATTCGTGCCATACAGGAACGTTGTGTTCCTGATCATGTGCCTTATGGTACATATAGCTTATATGGTTGCATTCTTTATGCTTGACTTTAAAGGACTGGCTATACTTAACGGGATCAGTTCTTTGATATATGTGATCTTTCTTCTGACTTCATGCAAGAACAAGGAGTCTGAAGGTCTCATAGTGGCGGCTTACTTCGAAATCATAGGCTTTTGCTTTTTGAGTGAGCTCTTTACAGAAGGCGATTATGGATTTATTTTCTTTATAGTGGGCATGATCTCGGTTCTCTTTTATCTTACGCCGTCATATAAGAACAGGCGTTTTGTGTTTCAGGGCGTAGGTGTGATTGCCGCAGTTTTTGTGACAGTTACGAATCATGTACTTGTAGAGGGATTGCCTTTTGTGGTAAGATATAGTGCAGAGTATTCGAACTTTGTTTACTTTATCAATCTTGTCATAGCTCTTTTTACAGTGCTCTATACGTGCCTGTTCTATGAGATGCAGATTGTTATGATGAAAAGAGAACTCGAATATAAGAGTTCACATGATGTATTGACCGACTTGTATAACAGAAGATATATCACTGATACGATAAGCGATGCTGAGGATACGGATGTAGTGGTTGTTATACTTGATATAGATGATTTCAAGAAGGTCAATGATATCTACGGTCATGCCACAGGAGATGAGGTACTTAAGGGACTATCGAAGTGTCTTAAGGATTCTGCTGCTGCTAACGATGGAGTTGCAGTAAGATGGGGCGGTGAGGAGTTTGTCGTTATGTACAATCTTCCTGCTGAAGCAAGGATACAGAATATACTTAAGAATCTTAGGGATTCTATCAGAGGTCTTAGTGTACTTCCTGATAAGAAGATGATAACGGTAACCATGGGTGTGGCAAGTGGAAGACTTGCCACTTTTGAACAGCTTGTCAATACAGCGGATGACAGGCTCTACATGGGCAAGGAGAACGGAAAAGATTGCATAGTTTGTGAGGATATATACAGATGAATAACATGATCAATAATACTATAGATGATACAGCGGTTTTGCTAAAGACTAATTATGATGAACAGAAACTCTTTGATTTAAGTATAGGTGAGAAGATACCGTCCCGCAAGGCAGTTGAGACTATTATAGATAAGCTTAGAATTCTTACATTCCCGGGTTTTTTCGGAACCGAGAACATGGCTTATGTATCTAAGGAGAACTTCGCGGGCAATACGCTTGCTATCCTCTATGAGCTTCTTTTTAAGCAGATCAGGACTGCTCTTTCTTTTGGTTATATGAAGGATGAGGATTGTGATAAGGTGAATGACAAGGCGACAGAGTGTGCGCTTGAATTCATCAAGACCATACCGGATATCCAGAATATGATCATGGAGGATGTTAAAGCTGAGTATGACGGAGATCCTGCAGCTATGGATATGTATGACGTTATATTGTCATATCCTGGGCTTTACGCTATATTTGTATACAGATATGCGCATAAGCTCTACGAGATGAATATTCCATATATACCGCGTATTATGTCGGAGCTTGCTCACGGAAGCACCGGTATAGATATAAATCCGGGTGCTAAGATAGGCGCGTACTTCTGTATAGATCACGGAACCGGTATAGTTATAGGTGAGACTACCATAATCGGAAGTCATGTGAAGATATATCAGGGCGTGACCCTTGGTGCGCTTTCCACAAGGAAGGGACAGGCGCTCTCAGGCGTTAAGAGACATCCGACTATCGAGGACAATGTTGTTATATATGCGAATACGACCGTCCTTGGCGGAGAGACTGTCATAGGCGAGAATTCTGTCATAGCAGGTAACTCTTTCATAACCTCGTCGATACCGAAGAATACGAGAGTTATCACATCGGCACCGGAGTTTACTTTGCACACTAAGAAGTGAGATGATAAACGAAGTCGCACGCTAAGATTTCTATATTCTTAGCGTGTTTTTTTGATTAGAACATATATCTTCTTCCTCAACTGATTAAGCGAATTAGCATAATACATCGCTGCTGCGTAGCTTATGAATCTCGCTACAAGAGTAACTATTAGTACGTCATAATTGTCGGCGAGTATGGTGAGTGCTATGAATACGCAGTATGTTAAGTATGCAGAGCGAAGTAACGGCATGTCTGCTTCCTTCTTCAAGAACTTGGCCTGCCATGTGAGCGCTTCTGTGTACTTATAAGTGAAGTTCATAAGGATTATAGCCAGCATGCTGTGGAATACGAGTATGAGTGTTCCGCGGTGCGAAGCGTCCATGTTCAGGCTTACGAACATAAAGCCGATGTGAAGTATTATCGCGATGTAGAGAGTTGGCAGACACATTTTGAAAAGCCTGTTCTGCTCCTTGGAAAATGGCAGGATTCCTATGATGCTTGCGACCACGCCTATAAGGTTAATCGGGCAGATTAGGAGCGGTCCTATCTTGAAATCGAGGATCAGTGTCTGCAGAAGGATGCCAACTATGACGTATATGATGTATTGACTTTTTTTGGATTCAGACATATCAGTGTTCCTTTCGGGATTAATATCACTAATATAGCATAATCACGATAAAAAAGCAAGCAAGCACTCATGTGCGAGGGTGAAAAATGTCTTGAAAAATTGGGAGATATAGGATATTATATACCTATAGGCAAATCGCCGGATGAATTGAAAGAAGGAATGATTATGGCTGATACAATTAATACTATAGGAGTTCTTACTAGTGGTGGCGATGCCCCGGGTATGAACGCAGCAATAAGAGCCGTTGTCAGAACCGCTTTGGCTAACGGTAAAAAAGTTAAGGGTATAAAGAAGGGCTACAATGGTCTTCTCAACGAGGAAATCGTGGATATGGAGGCCAAGAGCGTGGCTGATATCATACAGCGTGGCGGTACGATTCTTCAGACTGCCAGATGTATGGAGTTTATGACTGAAGAAGGTCAGAAAAGAGGCGTGGAAGTCTGCAGGAAGTTCGGTATAGATGGACTTGTTGTAATAGGTGGTGATGGTTCTTTTAGAGGTGCTCAGAAGCTTGCTTCTGCGGGAATCAACACTATAGGCGTTCC
>DOVJ01000236.1:3654-4197 GCA_003520145.1 Eubacterium sp. | reverse complement strand
ACCGCTGTGAATACTGCTATGGAGGCTATAGATAAGGTTAAGGATACTTCGACTTCTCATGAGAGATGTTCTATAATCGAGGTTATGGGTCGTAACGCCGGTTATATAGCGCTCTGGTGTGCTATTGCGAATGGTGCTGAGGATGTTCTTCTTCCTGAGCGTTATAATTACGATGAGCAGGCTCTTATCGACAGTATTATAGCTAACAGAAGAAAAGGAAAGAAGCATCATATAATCATCAATGCTGAGGGAATAGGACACTCTACGAGTATGGCAAGAAGAATCGAAGCAGCTACAGGTATCGAGACCCGTGCTACAGTTCTTGGTTACATGCAGCGTGGCGGTAGTCCTACATGTACGGATCGTGTATATGCTTCAGTTATGGGTGCATATGCAGTTGAGCTTTTGTGTTCAGGTGCTTCTAACAGAGTTGTTGCATATAAGGATGGCAAGGTAGTGGACTATGATATAGACGAAGCATTGTCTATGACTAAGGATATAGATAACTATATGCTTAAGGTCTGCGGAGTCCTTGCAAAGTAA
>DOVJ01000236.1:0-3587 GCA_003520145.1 Eubacterium sp. | reverse complement strand
GAATAATACTATGAAGATGAGATTATCGGGAAGTGCCCTTAAGACCTTAGCTCTTTTGGCTATGATCATAGATCATACTGCGATTGTTCTCGTATATAATATGGATTTCGGACTGAAGCCCCTGTGGCATATGGGTTCAAGGGCCATAACGCTGTATTATATCATGCGTACCATCGGGCGCATAGCATTTCCTATATACTGTTATCTGATAGTGGAAGGATATGTTCATACGAGAGACAGAGCAAAGTACGGACTTAATCTGCTGATGTTCGCGATCATATCGGAGATACCATGGGATATGGCTTTCTCTGGATTCTGGGACAATGAAGCCCAGAACGTGTTCTTCACGCTTTTCCTTGGATATGCGGGAATCTGTACGTATGATAAGCTGAAGGACAGAAAGCTTCTCAGAGTTGTGGCAGTGCTTGCACTTTTTGTTGTGGCATGGGCTATAAGGTGTGATTATTCTATAACCGGATATACGCTTATACTTCTTACATATGTCTTGAGAGAGAAGAAGCTTGTGCTCGGAATTACCGGTGCGTGCCTTCTTGGGCGCCTGTGTCCGATTTTGTGTGCTTATGGACTTATAGGCATGTATGATGGAAGCAGAGGATATATAAAGGGCAGATTAAAGTACTTGTTCTATGTGGCTTATCCGCTGCACTTGGCGATATTATTTGTTCTTTCGCTTTATTTGGTGTAGACGGTTTAACGAAAATATGAACTTAATCTTAAATAGGGGACGATCACAGGTGGTGATTACTTGTGGTGTCTCCTATGTTTTTGCTATAATGATATTATTTTTTGCATGAAAGGATGAGATATATGATAACTTCCGTAAAAAACCCTATCGTAACAGATGTCTTGCAACTTGCCAAGAAGAAGTCTTATCGCCAGGAACGCGGGCTTTTTGTGGTGGAAGGCGCTAAGATGTTCTTTGAGGTCGAAAAAGGTGACATAGACAGTATATATATGACTAAGGATTTCGCTGATAAGTATAAGGAGCGGCTCACTGGTTATGATTATCAGTTGGTATCAGAGGATGTCCTTGCGAGGATGTCTGATACTGTTACGCCTCAGGGAGTTATAGCCCTTGTTCGTATGAAGAAGTATGATATGGGCGATATAACTGCAGGAGTTCCAAGTATACTTATACTTGACGGCATACAGGACCCCGGGAACATGGGGACTATGCTTAGAAGCTGCGAGGGCGCGGGCTTTGGAGGGCTTCTTATAAGTCCTGATTCAGTGGATATATATAATCCTAAGGTTGTCCGGTCCACTATGGGAGCGATATTCAGAGTGCCTTTTGTTAAAAGCTGTGATCTTATATCTGATATAGAACTGCTTAAATCGAAGGGGATAGCGGTATACAGCGCCTGCCTTGATGACAGCGTTGCCTATACAGACGTGGATTGCACAGTGCCTCTTGCCTATGTGGTTGGCAACGAGAGCAATGGTGTGAGGCCGCAGACCATAGAGGCATCCACAGGCAAGGTGCACATACCGATGAAGGGTCAGGTGGAATCGTTAAATGCTTCGATAGCCGCTACTTTACTGATGTTTGAGGTACTAAGACAAAGGTCTTGACAAAGTTGTGCAAAAAAAGTATAATTAAGTCGATTATTTAAAAAAAGAGGTGATGATTTTGTTGTCACGGCATAAGAAGGTCTATATGACGACCGGATTATCGTTGACACTGATCACGATATTGTTGTTTGTTCCGCCATTTATTCGTGGTGGTGGATCTAAGGCAGATAAGGATGCGAAATCAGTTGTTTCTGATGAACAGTCTGTTACCGTACTTGGAAGCGGGAGCGTTAGTGACACTGATGCGATTAAGAGCGTAGAGCTTGACGTATTGTCAGTAGCTGCACCTCATAGTGAGGAACCTAAGTATTCCTCTACATTTGCAGATACGATAGTATCATACGTGAGTCCTTATGTGTATGTGTATGCATCGGCTGATGAAGAGAGTGAGCCGGTAGGTATACTTAAGCCTATAACGAGCGCGAAGATCGTTCTTAAGGGGGACGATTGGACTAAGGTTGAGTTAGGCGAAGTGACCGGATATGTTAAGAACACAAGCGTGCTTTTTGGGTACGAGGCAGAGACTGTAGCGAAGGAATTCGGAGTTACACTTGGTTATATTAAGGATGCAGACGCGCAGGTATATGATCTTGCGAGCAGTGACGGACAGGTGCTTGGCACTATCCCTGCCGGAGCGAATATATATTGCGTAGGCTATGATGAGAACTATACCAGGGTTTCTTACGAGGACCTCGAAGGCTTTGTTAAGAACGAGCTTATAAGATATGAGTATGCTATAGAGCGTGGCCAGACTATGGAAGAGTATAAGGCTGAAGAGCTTGCGAAGGAACTTGCCGCTCAGGAAGAGGAACGCCGCAAGGAAGAAGAGAGACTTGCCGAGGAGGCGAGAGAACAGGCTTTGGTTCAGCAGGGACTTGACCGTTATATAGCTACAGAGCAGCGTGAAGCTGTATCCTTAAGTGATGAGGATCTGTGGCTGCTTGCGTGCATAGTTAAGTATGAGTCAGGCTGGCAGCCTTATGAGGGTAAGCTTGCTGTAGCGAATGTTGTTCTTAATCGTATGAAGAAGAGCGGACTTAGTATTAGTTCTGTTATATATGCTCCTTATCAGTTTTCTGGCGTTGCTAATCTCGATGGAACTCCTTCAGAGTATTTTTACAATAACTACCTTACGAAGGAACTTTCTTACAGATTGTCAGAGTCGAATGCTGAAGAGTGCATGAGAGCTGCCGTTGAAGCGGCAAGTGGAATTAACAATATCGGAGATTTCAGGTACTTTATAGGAACTGCCTCTGCGGATTACGGTTCGTATGCAGACTATAAAACAATTGCAGGTCATGTATTTTATACATATTGAGTGGAGGTGATAGATATGCCTGGTCTGTTGGTATATGTATGGGTGGCTGTAGCCATTATCATGGGTATTCTTGAAGCGATTACGCTCGGACTTACTACTATCTGGTTTATAGGTGGTGCGCTTGTTGCACTTATCGTGGCGATCTGTGGTGGTCCTCTGTGGCTTCAGATAGTATTATTCCTGGTTGTGTCTGTGATACTGCTTATGTTCACAAGACCGATAGTCACCAAGTATTTTAATAAGAGGGTTACGAAGACCAACATAGATGCCGCTATCGGCAAGAAGGTTAAGGTCATCGTACAGATTGACAACGATGAGAATACAGGTTATGTATCTTACAACGGTGTTGAGTGGATGGCAAGGAGCGAAAGCGGAGCTGTCATACCGAAGGACACTATGGTTGAGATAGTAGCTGTTGAGGGAGTCAAGTTAATAGTAAGATAATAAAGGAGATATGAATTATGTTTAATGATGGAATGTTGTTAGCAAGCGGTGGTGGGGTATTCGGTGTACTTATATTCTTTGCGATAGTCATCGTACTTTTGCTTGTATCATGTATCAAGGTTGTTCCACAGTCAAGAGCCTTCGTTATAGAGCGTATCGGTTCTTACCTTGCAACATGGGATGCTGGTATTCACTGGAAGTGGCCATTTATCGATAACGTAGCTAAGAACGT
>DOVJ01000167.1 GCA_003520145.1 Eubacterium sp. | reverse complement strand
GGAGCTGTCACATATTCGGCAAAAGCCCCATCACGCCTCGAACCAACATAGTCATAGTGAAGACACATATCAGGCATCCCGTTAAGGCATGACTTGCACTTACCGCAAGCAATCTTAGGATATACAGCTACACGCTTGCCAACTAAGTCTTGCAACACGCCATCGCCAACTGTATGCACCACGCCCGAGAATTCGTGCCCAGGGATAAGAGGCATCTTATGCGCACCCGTCTCATAGATCCTTGGAACATCAGAACCACAGATACCAGCACACTTTACACGGACACATACTTCCTTCTCCCGTGGTACAGGAACTGCCACGTCTTCAAACCGTATGTCTCCCACATCATGCAATACCCAAGCACGCATCGCTAAGCTTCCTCCTTTATACGTCTGAATCGTTCAAGATCAAGTGCGGTCGTAACCTTGAAGTTATTCTCATCTCCCTGAACCATCCTGATATTCATGCCATGAGCATATGCTATCTCTGACGCACCCTTGATTCTGCCAAGAGCATCTTCTGTCAGCGAAGCATTGGCATCATAATAAGGCGTGAACCTAAAAAGTTCCGGTGCCTGGCCTGCATATATCTTCTCGCGATCGACAAGTCCCGCCACACTTTTGCCATCTTCACTCAGATATACAGTATCCTTCATAGGCAAAACAGGCATCACTCCGTCATAACCATCGAGTGCTTCATAACACCGGTCTATAAGCTCAAGTGATACAAATGCTCTGGCTGCATCATGGATAAGAATCGTATCCTCACTGCTTATACCACTTGCAACTGTATCACCACCAGCATGACACATGATTTCGCGCATACCATTAAGAATCGACATCTGCCTGCTAGACCCCGGCATCGCAAACCCTGATATCCTGCCTATATCACATCCGGCATTTTTCGCATCATCAACAATAGACTCATGCCATTCACGCTCAGCAACTATACATACAGAATCGATTTTCTCACAATCCAAAAGAGTCTTAAGTGCATATGTAATCATCATAAGATCACCTGAGCGCACATACTGCTTTGGAACATCTGAATTCGCTCTTGTTCCAGTTCCGCCGGACAGAAGAAGTGCATAATTCATATCAAAACCTCATCTCTCTGATAGATCTTAGTATATCCCCATAAGGCTCATCCTTGCCAAACAAAAGCGTTGTGCCAAGCACAAATCCCTTGACTCCAATCGGTGCATACTCTCTTATCTTATCTGCACTGCAAGCGCCGTCCCAGAATATATCAAAATCCATCTTCTCCTTCAACGCAAGAAGTTCATCATACTTTTCTCTTACGTAAGGCAAAAACATCTGAGCAGCATTGCCCGGATTTACTGACATAACAAGAACCTTCTTCACGATTCGAAGAAGCATCTTCACTTCCTCAACGCTCGTGCCAGGATTGATCGCTATCCCAGGGATCAATCCAGCGTCTATGATCCTCTGAAGCGTAGTCGACGGATGATATTCTGCCTCTGGGTGGATATATATAGTATCGCCCTTTCTTAAGTGACTGATAAACAGCTCTATCGTGTTGAGCGGATGTTCAACCATAAGATGTACATCCAGTGGCTTATTCGTGAGTTTTCTTATACAGCACATATCATTCAGAGACATGGCGAAATTATGGACATATCTTCCGTCCATAATATCTATGTGAAAAGAATCTATCCCACCCTCTTCAAGCTTCCTGACCTCTTCACCAAGATTACTGTAATCAGCGCACATCATCGATGCCATAAGTTCATAATCCATAACCACTTCTCCTTACCCTCTATAATCCGATAGCATAACAGGTTTCCCCTGCATCACAAAAGCAGGCACATACGGCGAAGGGCTACCGTAATACGCATCGTAACACGAAGCCTCTTCATCAGCCTTAGATGCATCCATACTAATCACTTCATAGCCCTGCCTCATGACCTTATCAAAGACCTCTTTGGCAAGCTCCCTATCTACAACGTCCCACTGCTTCCTGTCATCAGGATACAGCGCGATACTTACGCTGATCTTCCCTTCATATTCAGCGAATACACCAAGCTTATCCGTCATAGATTCGACAAGTACATCCGTCTTCTCCGCAAGCTCATTAAGGCCGATACAATACAGAATCCTCTTCATCCTGCCAGTATCCTCCTTATCACACGGATTAGTCACATGTATCTTCGAATCCCATATCTTTGTGAGATCCTCGCCTGCCAAAGCATTTAGCGCACTGATGTAGTGATTCTTGATGTTCTTAGACTGAACGATCACCTCATCCGCATATATAACCCCTGGCGCGGCCGCATAGTGCTTCAGATTATACAGATCCACTATATCCTTCTCACCGAACTCCGACGTCTTCGCAATCGGTATATAGACTATCTTATGCGCGTAAGCCTGCATATTCCTTGCATAAAACTTAAGCGGCACCGTAAGAAGCGGATTAGCGCCATCATATGGATTCTGTATATATACCACATCCGGACAGTGAACTGACATATCATAGCTCTTCCAATCAGTATAAGCTATATCCTTCGGATAGTCCTCAAGCCCGATAGAAGCCTCTATCTCCCCATCACTCGAAGTTATATTTCCAAGAACTGACTTTCTCATAACAGGAAGCGGTATGACATATACATCCGTATCATCTCTACTCACAACGTCCGCATATGTCTCGCCAAATGCTTTCCAATCCCTTGCACTAAGTGGCAAGAACACAACTTCTTTTCGCTCAATGATACTATCTGTCACGCACTTAGAAACATTATCAAGTGCTATCCTGCTAAGAGACAGATCATCCTTATCGCTGCCTTCTGCGATTTCCTGATACTCCTGAAAGAGCGCATCGCAATACTCCTGAAGCGCAGAGGTTACACTTACAGTACACGCTCTATCCACGCCCTTCACGTCCTCTACAAGTGTTCCAAAGTCTGCAGCCAGCTGCTGCGAATCAGATATCACCTGTACCAGGTCTTCCATCGTACCACCATGAAGAATAGCTGTAGCCTCATCAAGCATAGAACCTAACGCACTAAGGCACTCCATCGATGTCTCCTTCAAAGATCGGCTCTTATCGATTTCCTTCCTCTCAAGCATAGAAGCGTTAAAAGAAAAGTTCTGAAAAGTCTCTCCCGACAGAGCCTCCATCTCACTTTTTTGCGCTTCGAAGAAAGGATAATCGTGCCCCGTCCATACCTTACGTATCTCACAGTAATTACCGTATCTCGAAGCTAACAGCCTGTTATAAGCCGCAGGAACAGGAATAGTCGTATCCTCAAAAGGAAGCCTTACTATGCTCTCATAGAATTCCTTCTTCTCAGCCGCACCAAAACCCGACTTCAAAACCCATGGAAATATCTGCCCTACAGACTTAGCCTGATGTGGCTTAACCTCTGACATAACTCTTTCGGCAAGCTTATACAAAGCTACAGACACTTCCCGCTTTTGATCAATCGCAGGAAAGCTCACGCCATACTTTCTCTTGATCTCATCGATATGCATCGCGGCAGACTGACTATCTAACTCCCCACTTGTGATGCCATCAGCAACCGCAAGGATATTCATGATCTCCTTATCGCGCTTCTTTTCCTTCTCCTCATCGACATACAGATAATCCTTGATGAATATATCAACACCGACAAGCCAAGGAAAATTATCATGACTATCAAGATAATCAACATCAAAACACATCCT
>DOVJ01000114.1 GCA_003520145.1 Eubacterium sp. | reverse complement strand
ATAGACACTATTGAGAGTGGTAAGATGACTAAGGATCTTGCTCTTCTTAGTACATTGCCTAATGTTACAACTCTTAACAGCAAGCAGTTTATCGAAGCTATTGCATCTTCTTTGCATGCTATATATGGTTAAGAGGTATAACTTGACATGAACTTTCAGTATCTTGGTATGGATTATGCGCACTTTATAATATTCGTATTCATCTATAGTTTTTTAGGATGGTGTATGGAGTGTGTTGTCGTCCGTAAAGAGCTTGGCAGATGGGAGAATAGAGGCTTCTCTTTTGCTCCCTTCTGTATAATATATGGTTTAGGTACAGTTATGGTTTCTTCGGTGTTCCAGCCAATTAAGGATGATTACTTTGTCCTCATGGTATTGGGTGCGCTTTTTGCAACAACGATTGAATTCATGACAGCCATGATTATGCTGAGATTATTCGGCAAGATATGGTGGGATTATTCTCACTTAAAGTATAATTTCAGAGGTATCCTGTCTCTTGAATCTACTATAGCGTGGGGATGTATAGCAGTATTTGTCATATCCTTTTGGAATGATATCATGATTAATGTCATAGAGAGGATTCCATCGCGTGTGGCTTTTGGTGTATCGGTATTTTTGATTGTTGAATACATATTGGATTTTTCGATACATTTTTATGCTGCTATCAGTGACAGGCTTGATATATCTGAAGAGAAGATAGAAGAAATATTAGAGATTGATGAAGAGATTACTGAAAAATAGGAAGAACTTCATACTCAAATGTGGCAAAAGAGCCTTATATGGTGAATTGCTTTTTAAGATAATCAGTGTTGCAGTCATATATCCTTTGATCCTTTTTGAAACAAGGTTTTTGATGAAGATAACCGGCACTAATTATATAACAGGCGAAACCATAAAAGGCTTCTTAAAAAGCCCATCAGTACATGCAGGAGTAGTATTATTACTACTTCTTTTTGGCATATATACGATTTATGAGATCAATCTGTTCTTGTTATTCTATGAGACCAAGGATAATAAGGATGTGACATATTATGAGATATTCAACGAGGCTTTCAAAAGAAGCGTCAGATTCTTAAAGCCTGATGGAATACCTGTTTTGATCAGTGTGATAGTACTGATGATAATGCTGTCATTGACAAATCTTGTCATGAATTACATGATCAATAATTCTTATGAATATATAGTGAATATTATCCATAAGCAGATTCATATATCTGTATATGTGTATTATTCACTTATGGTAATCGGATTCTTTCTGATGTATGCGCCGATATTTATGATCATATATGATATAAGCTTTGGGAAATCCTTCCTGATGAGCATAAAGAAGGTTACGAGGAATATTTTCAAGTACGCTTTTTTCTATGCATATGAAGTATTCATGATCATAGTGAAGGCTTTAATTCTTTATACTGTTTTTTCTATTCTCATAGTTATAGGTGTATTTGTACTTAACAGAACGGATGTTGGTATTGCGCTTTATCTAAGCGCTATGCAGGTTGGATATAAGCTTATTATGGTTCTCCTTTTTATCATGGCGAATCCATATACGCTTTCTATGATATTCAATAATATATATGATGAATTGCCGACAGATGTGCCGACTATAGAGAAGGCTAATAAAAGAGATGATATCATATTAAGAATATTTGCTGGTGCATGCTTGATACTTACTGCCTTCTATGTTTTTTCGGCTGTTAAAAAGAATAACTTTTCTTCACTTGGTGTGACTAATCCACCTATGATCACCGCTCACAGGGGCAGTATGGCTTATGCTCCTGAGAATACTATCAGTGCTTTTGAAAGGGCTATCAGTGATTATGCAGATTATGTAGAACTGGATGTGAAGGAGACCAAGGATGGTGTGATAGTTGTTCTGCATGATGCTAATCTAAAGCGTACTACAGGTGTTAATAAGAATATCTGGGAAGTTGATTATGAATATGTTCAGACTCTTGATGCGGGAAGCTGGTTTTCTGATGATTTTGCAGATGAAAGAATACCTACACTTAAGGAAGTTATCGAATTATGTAAGGGCAAGGTCAAGATGAATATAGAGATAAAGCCTACCGGACATGATAAGAATCTTGAACGGGGCGTAGCTGATCTTATCAAAGAGTACAATCTCTATGATAGCTGTGTAGTTACATCTATGAAGTATAGCGTGTTGACTAAGATAAAGAAGCTTAATCCAAGGATTAAGACAGGTTATACCATGACGGCTGCTTATGGAAGGTTCTACGAGATGCAGTATGCGGATGCTTTTAGCATCAAGCATTCTTTTGTGACGAAGAACCTAGTCGATATGGCTCATGCTCATGGTAAAGAAGTCTATGTATGGACTGTCAATGGTGATAAGGATATGGAAGAACTGACCAAGATGAATGTTGATAATATAATCACTAATAATCCTGTCAAATGTCGTGTTAAGGTTTACGAGAAGTATTCGAATGAGCACATTCTCGATATCCTAAAGTACGTCTTTCACTGATCTGTATAATTCATTCAGTATGAGTGCAATAAGCTCGTTGATATGAGCCTTTTCATAGAGCGTGACGCCTATTCCGACAACATAATAATCAGTGGCAGATAGAACTTCTCCCATGGTTTCTGTCAGTATGCCACAACATTTGTTACCGTTACAATATATATCCTGGTCATTGACTATGGAAAGAGTGTTACAAAGCTCAGGGCAGTAAGTGTTGTTATATGCTTCTAAAGCTTTGCTTACACACTTTGCTGGCATATTTATGTCAAAATGCTGAGGCTTTTTTAATATTACACTCATATACAGACCATCCTTTGGCGAATCGAAAGAATTGCCATGACGCCCCTTTCCTCTTGTCTGTTCCCGTGCGATCACAGTTTCAAAATCAGATGCGTTATCTATGCAAATATGTCTTGCGTAGGCATTAGTTGATGTAATCGATGTAAAAGAGTGAATTGTTATGCTTTTCAAGCCGGAACACAGATTCTGTTTAATAACTGAGGTATTAACTGTGTTGTAAGAGGGAATATAAGCATAACCCTTGGAATCAGCGATTATACAGTCGGATTCTGCTTTTAATTCCTTGAAGCACTTGTTGATGCAGGCGCGTGTCACTCCAAATCGCTCACCAAGCTTTGGCCCAGAAAAACTCTCATATGGATTTTCGTATAAAAATTGTAATAACAGGTCTTTTGTTTTCATAAGCAAAATTATAGTATTAATTGAAATAAAAGTCAATAAGAGGTATAATAGTGAGGAAGACTTTAAGAAAGGATGGTATATTATATGAGGCCAGTACCAGGCGAATTTTACAGACATTTTAAGAATAAGGATTATCAGGTGCTTGCTATTGCGAAGCATTCGGAGACCAAGGAAGAGCTTGTTATATATCAGGCTTTGTATGGAGACTTTGGCATATATGCAAGACCTCTTGATATGTTTACAAGTGAGGTTGATCATGTAAAGTATCCTGAGGTGAAGCAGAAGATGCGTTTTATGAAGATAGAGCGTGCAGATCTTGTTAAAGATGTTCCTGTTTCAAATGTTCCTGTTTCAAAGGTTGATAATGCTGAGGTGGATAGTCAGTGGGCTGACTCGAGAATACTCGAATATCTTGATGCCGATACATACAGTGAAAAGCTTGAGGTTATGCAAAAGTATAGAGATAAGCTTGATTCTAAGCTTATAGATGCTGTTGCGGGTTCTCTTGATCTCGTTGTTGATCCTGAAAAGCTTGATGAAAGCTATAATTATATTATATCCCACCTGAAAACTAATATTAAGTACGATACTACAAGATTAAGATGAAAAGGTATTGACAAAAATAGTATAATCGTATACAATTATACCATCGTGTTTTTTAGGAGGATATTTTGATGAACGCAAGGAAAGTTTACTTGAATGAAAAGACGAATCTGTTACAGATTGAAGAGCCATATTATGAGCTTGTAGATGTAGCACAGCCTAATGTATTCAGAAATCTTTTTCCTTATGAAGAAGTACCAAAGATAGCTTTTAATGACAGAGTTGTGCCACATAATCTCCCAAAAGAGATTTGGATTACAGATACAACATTTAGAGATGGTCAGCAGTCAAGAGCTCCATATCTTCCTGAACAGATATTGAGAATATATGATTATTTCCACAAGTTAGGTGGTCCAAAGGGTCTTATTAAGAATTCTGAATTCTTCCTCTACAGCAAGAAGGATAGAGACGCCGTATATAAGTGTATGGAAAGAGGTTACGATTTTCCTGAGATAACAAGCTGGATCAGAGCAAGCAAGAAGGATTTTGAGCTTGTTAAGGATCTTGGTATGAAGGAAACAGGTATCCTTGTAAGCTGCTCGGATTATCATATATTCTACAAGATGAAGATGACTAGAAAGCAGTGTATGGATCATTATCTTTCTGTTATCAGAGAGTGTCTTGAAACAGGCGTAAGTCCAAGATGTCATCTTGAGGACATCACAAGAGCTGATATATATGGTTTCGTTATTCCTTTCTGTAAGGAACTTATGAAGCTTCAGAAGGAATATAACATCCCAGTTAAGATAAGAGCATGCGATACTATGGGTTATGGTGTTAACTTCTCGGGTGCGGTTATTCCAAGAAGCGTACAGGGCATCATATACGGACTCCTCACTCACGGTGGTGTTCCTTCAGAAAATCTTGAGTGGCATGGTCACAACGACTTCTATAAGGCAGTCGTTAATTCGACAACTGCATGGTTATATGGTGCAAGTGGTGTTAACTGTTCACTTTTCGGTATAGGAGAGCGTACTGGTAATACACCTCTTGAAGCTATGGTATTTGAATATGCACAGCTTAAGGGAACTCTTGATGGTATGGATACAACTGTTATCACAGAACTTGCTGAGTACTTCGAGAAGGAGATCGGCTATAAGATACCTTCGAGAACTCCTTTTGTAGGAAGAAACTTCAACGTTAC
This sequence comes from Eubacterium sp., assembly GCA_003520145.1. Classification (GTDB taxonomy): domain Bacteria; phylum Bacillota; class Clostridia; order Lachnospirales; family Lachnospiraceae; genus UBA9775. The sequence continues at coordinate 5,663 of DOVJ01000114.1, read as the reverse complement.
CAGAGCGGGTATTCATGCAGATGGTCTCTTGAAGAATGAAGAGATCTACAATATATTTGATACAGAAAAGTTCCTTAACAGACCGGTTCTTGTTTCTGTATCTAATACATCAGGTCTTGCAGGTATTGCACACTGGATCAACACTTATTATAAGCTTAAGGATGAGAAGAAGGTCGATAAGAATTCTGAAATCTGTAAGGCTGTTAAAGAGTGGGTTGATATGGAATATGAGGGAGGTCGTGTGACTGTTATAACTGACAGTGAGCTTCTCAAGGTAATATCAGATACATGTAACAAATTAGGAATTGATATAACAGCATAAGCTTCTTTGGAGATATATATGAATTATTCTGATGACAAATATTCTCTCAGAGGCATGGTTTTCAATTCCATAAGAGAGGATATTCTTTCGGGACGTTACAAAGAACATGAAGAATTAAGGGAAAAAACCTTAGGTGAAGAATTGGGAGTATCCAGAACTCCTGTCAGAGAAGCATTAAGACAGTTAGAGCTTGAGGGGCTTGTGGATATCATTCCTAATCGCGGCGCATTTGTACGTGGGATAACGAATGATGACGTAAAGGATATATATGCCATGCGTTCGTTGTTAGAAGGGCTGTGCGCAAAGTGGGCAGCTAAGTGTATTACTGAAGAAGATATCAATGAACTCGAAGAGATACAGCTTCTGTTTAAGTATCATATTGAAAACAAGAAGTATGAACAGTCTGTAGAGCTTGATAACAGATTCCATAGTATACTCTATAAAGCTTGTGGGAGCCGTATACTCAATTCGACTTTGAGGGATTTTCATCATTATGTAGAGCGAATAAGAAGACAGACTCTGCATAATGAGGAAAGAGCAAAGGAGTGCTTTATGGAGCATAATGCAATCCTTGATGCTATCAAAAAAAGAGATGGCGATTTAGCTGAAAAACTTGCCAATGAACATATCATGAACACTTTTAAGAACATATCAGATAAGGGGTTTATCCTTTAAAAAAGTGAGGTATCCATGACAGAAGAATTTGATTCCGACAGCAAAAAATGGCTTTTTAACGAAAGTATAAGGATAGAAAGAGAAAAGCAGGAGCTTGAAGAAGAGCGAAAACTCTTTGATATTCAGAAGGAATTGATTCTTCGTCAGAAGCAAAAGCTTACTCTTGAAAGAAACAGGCTTGATGCGGAAAAAATACTGTATGATAAGAAGTGGACTGATCTTGACAGAGAACGTAATATGTTCAACAATGAAAAAGAAGCATATATGCGCGAACAGGAAGAATTGCTGAAACAGATTCGCGATGAGAGAAACAGACTAGATATAATAGGGACCGATGCGGATCCGAGCCTCTTTTTTAAGGGAATCAAGAATGGCTCAGATCTGAAGAAAAGGTATAAGGAGCTGACTAAGATATATCATCCTGATAATGAATGTGGTTCCAACGAGGTCCTGTTTGCAATTAATGAAGAGTATGAAAAACTGAAGAAGTACTATATAGGATAGTGCGAGACTTGAACTTAAGACGGAGGAGAATATGAGTAATATTTTTAAGATGACAAAGGAATACACTGATTCGCTTTTGGAGATGATCAAGACGAACGATTATATATCTGATGACCTTTTTAGTCAATATGGAGTTAACAGGGGCCTTAGAGATATCAATGGTAAAGGCGTTTTAACAGGTCTTACCAACGTTTCCAAGGTGTTGTCGTTCAAAGAAGTGAATGGTGAAAGAATTCCTTGCGATGGAGAATTGTGGTATAGAGGATATAATGTCGAACATCTTGTGAAAGAATGGGGCCATGATTCATGGGCTTTTGAGAAGACTGCTTTTCTTCTTATATTTGGACAGAAGCCTTCTGATGAGGAATTCGCTACTTTCAAAAGCATTCTTTCAAAGAACAGAACACTGCCTACGAACTTTACCCGTGATGTTATCATGAAAGCACCAGGTAAGGATATTATGAACACTATGACTAGGAGTATTCTTACACTTGCATCATATGACAAAGAGACCCTTTCGCAGGATTTATCAGTCAATATGCGCCAGTGCCTTATGCTCTTAGCTACATTTCCAATGCTTGCGGTATATGGTTTCCATGCATACAATCATTATGAGAATGATAAGAGTATGTATATACACAGACCTAATCCGAAGAAGTCTACAGCCGAGAATATTCTCATGATGCTAAGGCCTGATTGTTCCTACACTCAGACTGAGGCAAATGTTCTCGACGTAGCGCTTATTCTTCATGCTGAGCATGGTGGTGGCAATAATTCAACTTTCACAACGAGAGTTGTTACTTCATCGGGCTCAGATGCATATGCTACTATGGCTGCGGCTATGTCTTCTCTTAAGGGACCTAGACATGGTGGAGCCAATATCAAGGTTATGGAGATGATAGCTGATATCAAGGCTCATGTTCATGATTATGAAGATAAAGACGAGATAAGAGCTTATCTCACAAAGATCCTGAAGAAAGAAACATTTGACCAGAAGGGTCTTATCTACGGTATGGGACACGCAGTTTATTCCATATCTGATCCGAGAGAGCGTATATTCAAGTCTTATGTCGAGGATCTTGTGAAAGAAAAGAATATGGAGAATGAATTCATGCTCTATAAGAACATTGAGGAACTTGCTCCTGAAGTTATTGCCAAGGAAAGGCATATATATAAGGGTGTAAGTCCTAACGTGGACTTCTACAGTGGATTTGTCTACAATATGCTTGATATTCCGCAGGAATTATATACACCGCTTTTTGCTATAGCGCGTATCGCTGGCTGGAGCGCACACAGACTTGAGGAAATCATAGGACAGAGCAAGATAATAAGACCGGCTTATATGTCCGTGATGAATGATAAGGAATAATCATAATTGACAGAATTCTCATAAAGTATTATAATAGGCTTTGTGAGAATTCTTTTTGGATTTATGCTATTAACTATTGGAGGTATTGATAATGGCCGGACGTGTTGGCGATATGATGACCGTAAGAGATGATATCAAGGTTGTAGATGCTACGATCAGAGATGGCGGTCTTTGTAACAATTTTTATTTTGATGATGAATTTGTAAAAGCTCTGTATGAGACCAATGTTAAAAGTGGTGTTGATTATATGGAGTTTGGATATAAGGCAAGCAAAGAGCAGTTCAGTGTATCTGAATTCGGTAAGTGGAAGTTCTGTGATGAAGCAGACCTAAGAAGCATCGTAGGTAATAACGATACAGATCTTAAGATTGCTGTTATGGCTGATGTAGGAAGATGTGATTATAAGAAGGATTTTCTTCCTAAGTCTGAGAGTGTGATTGATCTTGTGCGTGTGGCATGCTATATTCATCAGATTCCTGCTGCTATAGAGATGGTTGAGTACTTTCATAACCTTGGTTATGAGACGTCATGCAACATCATGGCTGTATCACAGGCTAATCAGAATCAGATCGATGAGGCACTTAAGCTTATATGTGCTTCAAGTGTAGATGTTATATATCTTGTAGACAGTTTTGGTTCGTTCTACCCTGAGACTTTTGGCAATATGACAAGAACATATCTTGATATGGCAGAGAAGGCTGGTAAGAAAGTTGGTATTCATTGTCATGATAATCAGAAGCTTGCTTTTGCTAATACTATAGAAGCCCTAAGCTATGGTGCATCGTATATCGATGCAACAGTTATGAGCATGGGACGTGGTGCGGGAAACTGTGCTATGGAGCTTTTGCTTGGTTTCCTTAAGAATCCAAAGTATAATCTCTACAACATTCTTCGTTTTATCGAGCAATATATGCTTCCGTTGAAGGAGAGTGGTGTTATGTGGGGATATGATATTCAGTACTTTCTTACAGGAGTATTGAACAGACATCCCAGAGAAGCCATAGCATTTACCAATTCTAAGAGAAAAGATTATTGCGAATTCTATAAGTCTATCTTTGAAGAATAACTTGACTAATAGTGTCAATAGATGTAAAATAGAGAAAGAGAAATTTGGAGGTGTGAAAAACATGGCAGTTTTTGACGACAGAAAGAAAAAAGATAAGAAAGGAGCCGGACTTAATATTCCGGTTCAGACCAATATTCAGTTTGGTGGAGATGATTTTGATCCATTCGGTAATCTTGAAGTAGGTACAAAGGTTGAACTTACTTCTGATGGTAAGCTTGTAGCAGTTAAGGAAGAACCACAGCCAGCTCCTCAGCCAGAGCCTGCTCCACAGCAGCCTGTTGCTCCTCAGCCTGGAGTTGACCCATTTGATCCTTTTGCATCATTCCAACCACCATTTACACCAGTTAATAATCCGGCACCTATTCCTGATTTTAATTCATTCCAGAATAACAACTCTGTAGTTTTGGGCGGTGATGCTCAGCCTGTAGTTCCTGCAACACCTGCAACACCTGCAGCTCCTACAGTAGCACCTGTTGCTATAGATGAAGCAGCCTTGGCAGCAGCTATTGCGTCTAAGATTCAGATCCCAGCTGCACCAGTAGCATCTTCTGCGTCTATTGATGAAGCTGCACTTGCTAATGCTATTGCGTCTAAGATTCAGATTCCTGCTGCAGGCACAGCAACTATCTCAAGTGATGTTACTGCAAGCATCGTTGATGCCGTAACTAAGAACGTATCTAAGGAATTGTCAGGTTCTTTGGTATCTCAGATATCAAACGAAGTTGTTAAGAATATTCCAGCTACATCTGCAGGTACTCCTGAAGTATCACGTGAGGTTCTTGATGGTGTTGTTAAGGAAGTTACCGCAGCAGTAACAAAGAGCATTAAGGATGTTGTTGTTAAGGAGGTTAATGCTCAGATTGCAACTATTGCACCTACAGTTACTCAGCAGGTTACAGCACAGGTTGCAACACAGGTTCTTGGAACTATGCAGCAGCATAACGTAGCACTTGAGACAGGTATATCTAATGTTGGTGGCAGCATGAAGATTATCAATGATAATGTTAATTCACTTGCTACAACAATCGGTGGTATCAACAATTCTGTTTCATCAAGCGCGAATGCTTTGACTAAGAATGTTGATGATAAGCTCACAAAGCTTGAATCTAATCTTACTACAAGTATGATGGGTATTAAGCCAACTGTTCCTGAATCATTGTCTAATGATATCAGAAAGATTCTTGTTGATCTTGATCAGGTTAAGAAGATGGTATCTAATCCTGACGAGATTCCACCAACTGAGCTTGAGAAGAGAGTTAAGGAAGAGAATGAAAAGTATCAGGCACAGATATTCAAGAATACTATTAAGCCACTTCTTATAGCTATTATTGATACAAGAGAGAGTATTCTTCGTAATTCTAAGGTATATAAGGAGACAGGTAAGGATATTCCTGTAGGTGTATATAAGGGATATGCTATGGACTTCCAGGATCTTCTTGAGAAATACAATGTTACTGTATATCAGAGTTCTAAGGGTGATGCCTTTGATTCTTCAGTACATAAGCTTATAAGCAAGGTTGTTGCTAATAAGGAAGATCAGAATAATACTATTGCCAATACACAGTCTTGTGGATATAAGTACAATGGTGAAATCATCTATCCTGAGAAGGTAGAAGTATATAACTATACAAACTAATAAAGTGATAATATAACATATTAAAGGGGGATAAAAGTATCCCCCTTTTTGTTATTGCTATAATGTTAGCCAATATGAAAGGCTGTAAAAA
>DOVJ01000216.1 GCA_003520145.1 Eubacterium sp. | reverse complement strand
AGGATCATGATGATATCAGCCTTCTTAGCTGCTTCTGCTGCTGTATATACTTTGAGTCCCTGTGCCTCAGCCTTTGCCCAAGACTTGCTGCCCTCATAAAGACCAACGATAACATTAACACCTGACTCCTTGAGGTTAAGTGCATGTGCATGACCCTGGCTACCGTAACCGATGATAGCTACTGTCTTGCCTTCAAGAAGAGAAAGATTACAATCTTCCTGATAAAAAATTCTGTTCTCTGACATAATAAATCTGTCCTCCTAAAAAATTAAATATATAATTAACGATGAAAACCATCATTAATAAACATGTGTTAGCAATTCCGAAGCCTATACGTACTTAACGGAATCATAATTCACAGGCTCTTCCTGACCTCTTGAAAGTCCGGTGATACCAGTTCTTGCAAGTTCAAGGATCTTATATCCCTTAAGAAGCTCTGTAAATGCACTAAGCTTAGACTGATTACCTGTAAGCTCTATGATCATAGAATCCTCAGATACGTCAACAATCTTAGCTCTGAATATATCAGCGATTGCAATAATATCCTGTCTGTCAGATGCAGTTGCTGCGATCTTGATAAGGATAAGCTCTCTGAATACAGAAGAATCAAGCGGAAGCTCAACCATAGACTTAACATCTATAAGCTTTCCAAGCTGCTTCTTAATCTGATCAAGAACATTCTCTTCACCACTGCATACGATAGTCATACGTGACATACCAACTGTGCTTGTAGCACCAACAGTAAGGCTTTCAATATTATATCCTCTTCTGCTGAAAAGACCGGCAACTCTGCTGAGAACACCAGACTCATCGCCTACAAGGATAGATAATACCATCTTTCTCATATCATTATATCCTTTCTACGTAATACAAAACTAATTGTACCACCATGTTCTGAAAAATTCAAGGAAAAAAATACAATTATCAATGATGGAACAATCTAATGCCTGTGAAGCACATAGCTATGCCGTACTTATTACATACATCTATAACGTTGTCATCTCTTATAGAACCGCCCGGCTGTGCGATATACTTAACACCGCTCTTATGAGCACGCTCAACATTATCACCAAATGGGAAGAACGCATCAGAACCAACAGTCACACCATCAAGCTTATCAAGCCAAGCTCTCTTTTCTTCTCTTGTGAATACTGCTGGCTTAACCTTGAATATCTTCTCCCAAGCTCCATCAGCAAGCACATCCATGCACTCATCTGACATATATACGTCGATAGCATTATCTCTGTCAGCTCTTCCGATAGTATCGATAAACTGAAGTGAAAGAACCTGTGGAGACTGTCTTAACCACCAGTTATCAGCCTTGTTTCCGGCAAGTCTTGTACAGTGAATACGTGACTGCTGACCTGCACCGATACCGATCGCCTGTCCGCCATATGTATAGCATACAGAATTAGACTGTGTATACTTGAGTGTGATCATAGCTACGATCATGTCAATCTTAGCTGACTCAGGAATATCCTTAGCTTCTGTCACAACATTTGCAAAAAGCTCGTCGTTGATAACAAGCTCGTTACGACCCTGTTCAAATGTTATGCCATATACCTGCTTTCTCTCGATAGCCTCAGGTACATAAGAAGGATCAATCTTAATAACGTTATAGTTACCCTTCTTCTTAGCCTTAAGGATTTCCAAAGCCTCATCAGTGTATCCAGGAGCAATAACACCATCAGATACTTCAGGCTTTATAAGAAGCGCGGTTGCCTTATCACACACATCAGAAAGAGATATGAAATCACCGAAAGAAGACATTCTGTCTGCGCCACGAGCTCTTGCATAAGCACAGGCAAGAGGAGATAATTCAGCCTTCTCATCAACCCAGTATATCTTCTTCAACACATCTGTAAGAGGAAGACCTACTGCAGCACCTGCTGGTGAAACATGCTTAAATGAAGTGGCAGCTGGAAGACCTGTAGCAGCCTTCAACTCCTTAACAAGCTGCCAGCCGTTAAGAGCGTCCATGAAGTTGATGTAGCCCGGACGACCGTTAAGCACTTCTATCGGAAGTCCCTTCTCGCAAAAGATTCTTGAAGGCTTCTGATTTGGATTACAACCATACTTTAATTCTAATTCTGTCATGATAGACTCCTTTATTTGTTCTTATTGATGATTCTTGTTTCGTATTTGCCTGTGTTGATATCTATGAATCTCACAAAGAGTGAAACCTTGTTGTCCTCGTTAAGACTTGTCCAAAGCTTATCAGTGAATTCATCGATATCGCCATCAATCTCAACTCTCTTAGGCTCGCCCTCGAAGCTTGGAAGTGGATTACCATCAGTCATATAAGTGTGTATGAATCTTCCTTCGCCATTAAGAGGATTAGAATAATCAAAAGTATATCTGTTGCATGCACTTGGATCGCCACATGCACTCTTAAGTATAGACATAGAGAAATCATATGAACCATGATTGATCTCCATGATACCTGATATTCTAGGTGTGTAATTAGGACCATCTGGCTCAAACTCTCTTGTAAGAAGAGCTTGTTCAAATGTCTTGCCATCGCCCATAAGATCATAAACAGTATCTGTCTGATCGCCGTTTGTAACGATTGTTGAATTACCCAAAACTCTTACAGGCGAATAGATGATGAGACTTGGATCCTCAAGTTTAGAAGGATCAAAAGCCTGGGTTCTTATGCCCTCTCCATCCTCTACGAATATTCTATTACGGCTGTTAGAGCTTCTGCCCATGATAAAGTAAGCAACAACAGCCTTAGAGCCATCCTTAGATTTACCTATCACGATACCTCTTCCAGGATAAGAATTACTTGCAACATCGTCAAATAATGACATAATCTTCATAATAATTGTACCTCTTTTTATATTCTTTATTCACTGCCTATGTAAAAACAGTCATATTCTGCATACTTATCGCCATCATTAGCGACCATAGACTTAACAATCACAAGCCCATTAGAAAGATGATATTCTTCATCATCCTTCATACGGTTAAGCGTAAGCTTTAACATCGTCGGATCTTCATCGCCAAGAAGTCCCGCTTCCGTAAGAAAATCCACAGTATTAACCGCACATGAAAATGCTGTATTATTCCTGAAGGCAATCGCATGAAGTCTTCCGCTGTATGCATCAGCATATGCATAAACCGCAGGAAACCTGCCATTAGCATGGAATTCTAACAGTTCATCATATCTGTCAAGTCCATCCACATGTCCATATCCAAGAGTAGAATAATGAACTCTGCATATTCCCACACTTGAATAGAGCTTATCATCATATATCTTAACAACATCAGCAATATTGTAATCGATATGTGTAGCTGATGTACATTCGCTCGTCATAGCAAGCGCAGCTTCCCTGACATCATCCGGAACATCTGTGCTGATAAAAACAGGTTTGAGTCTTTTAACCTCATACTTGAATTCAGGTTTATGTTCTTCTTTGCGCCATGGAGCAATCTCATCGAGAAGTCCGCTGCCGCCGATATTCCTGATCATAGACACAAAGCTGCCTACAAAAACCATCAGTGTCCATATCGCAATAACAACAAGAACTATCTTAACACTATTATTCACATTCCTCTTCTGAAGAGGCTTTCCGTTAAGTGTCGGGACTTTCTTACCCACAGTATCATCAACACTGTAACTTGTATACTTCTGATTGTTCTCATTAACCGTATATGTAGGCTTATTATCATGATCCGTATGCGGTCTGTATTCACTGTGATATTCACAGTTTGCGTCATGTGATGCAGTATCCGTATGACTCTCATTCAGATAAAAGTTTCCTTCAAGTATCTGAGGTTTAACGGACTTCTTACACATCGGACAGTAATTGCCCACCTTGATAGGCGAATCACATATAGGACAAATCCTTCGCATAGCATCATCCCCCTTTTATCATCATGCTTTACTAGTATACAACATTTTACTTCTCTAGTAAAGTCAAAACTTTCTTCGTAATAGTATTATTATTGATACCATATTGCTCAAGCATCGCCTTAGGGTCATAACGATCCAGGAATTCCTTCTCATAACCAAAGCTATATGTACGCATATCAGAATCGCCATAATAAGCACTTACGCTCTCACCGTAACCACCGCTTCTTAATCCATCCTCTATAGTCACTACAGCCTTATGATCCTTCTTAAGAGAATCAAAGAGCTCCTCATCTATTCCAGTCAGATATCTAGGTGATATAACAGTTGCATCTATACCGGATTTTTTCAGTTCCTCACTGACAGACATGGCAATCTCAACAAAAGGACCTACGCCAACCAAAGCAACCTCAGAGCCCCTCTTATACACTTTAGCCTTGTTAAGCTCGCTGTAATCAGTCTCAAATGCTTCGTCACTATGAAGCACCTTACCACCAGGAACTCTTATGAATACTGGATAATCCTTCTGAGCAATAGCCCAGTCTGCCATAGCAGCATACTCTTCATAATACGAAGGTGCCAGATACACAAGTCCCGGTATGTGAGAAAGCATAGCCACGTCATAATAACCTATATGAGTGATATCCTTCATGCCGTATATACTTCCGGAGAATACCAAAACAGTAACAGGAGACTTGTTGATACACACATCCTGAAGAATCTGATCATAAGTCCTCTGAAGGAATGTAGCATATACTCCATACACAGGCTTAGCACCAGCCTTAGCTATACCAGATGCCATAGCTACTGCATCCTCTTCAGCTATTCCGACATCTATAAAGCGCCCCTTGTATCGATCTCTTAAATCCCTATCAAAGCCCATAAGAGTAGGTGTCGCTGAAGTGATCACACATACAGAATCATCAGAATCAAGCTTGTCAGTAAGATACGCTCTTGTAAGACTCGTATACGATTCAGATGAATCAACTGAATAAGCCTTACCTGTTTCAAGATCAAAAGGTGCACAGTAGTGCCATTGTTCCTTATGATCTTCTGCCAAGGCATAGCCCTTGCCCTTAGTAGTCTTAACATGAACAACAACAGGATGATCTATATCCTTGACACTCTTGAATGCCTCCACAAGCTTAGCTATATCATGACCATCATCCACATATCTGTAATCAAGAGAAAAGCCCTTAAACCAGTTATCCTCTGCCTTACCATCGCTATTTCTCAGTTTCTTCAGATTCTCATAGATACCACCATGATTTTCAGCTATGGACATATCGTTATCATTTACAACTATGATGAGATTCTTATCATACTCACCCGCAAAGTCAAGCCCTTCCATAGCTTCACCACCACTTAAGGAACCATCTCCTATGACAGCTATGATATTGTGCTTTTCCCCTAGAAGATCACGTCCCACACACAGACCGGTTGCAAGACTTATACTTGTTGAAGTGTGACCAATCTTGAACACATCATGTTCGCTTTCATCAGGATTAGTATATCCGGATATCTTCTTAAACCAATCTTCATCCAAGAATCCCTTGCTTCTTCCTGTAAGGATCTTGTGTGGATAGCACTGATGTGATACATCATATACGATCCTGTCAACCGGCGAATCAAATACATAATGAAGCGCAATCGTAATCTCCACAACACCGAGGTTCGGCCCGAAGTGCCCACCGAACTTACTTAAGCGATTGAGCATGGCATAGCGAACATCATCAGCCAAGAGATTAAGCTCATCCATACTAAGTTTCTTCAAATCAGAAGGGGAATCAATCCTGTCAAGTACATTAATCAAATAATCGTTCCTCCATATCCAAGTCCTGCATTATACACATCCATATCCTCCACCAGCACAAGGGCGCCCTTAAACTTAGTGTAGAGTTTGAGCCTGCCCTTAGCTACAGCCGTAGCGTAAAGCTTATCGTATGCATTTTCACCAAAGGTCGTCTCATAAGCAGGCGTGATCATATCGTTCTTATCGCACTTTAAGCAAAGAGCAAGCACCGAAGTGCAGTTCTGCATAACTATAGTTGCCTTAAGTGCACTGTCGCTGTCATCTATCACATACTCCGTTTTACTTATAAGTGAAGGTCTCGCAAAATTATAATCGAATTCCACACCCTCATAATAAAGAGCACCGACTATAGTATCCCTTATACCCTTACCAAACAAAACAGGCTTAAGACCGGCAAAAGCAAAACCACTCTTAGAAAGCTCCTTGCCACTTAGGCGACTCCTAAGCCTACTACCGTTCAACCACAGGCAAAATTCAGGATATTCATCACCCCAGGTTTTATCAGCATACCCATAAGAAGTATCGAAAGCAACATCATATCTACTGCCCTTATAATTAACGACACCGCAGTACTTGGTTATCATACCCTGAGCATGCCAGAAAGTATCGAGTGCCTTAACCTTCCTTGCCAACGAGCCATTGATAACGCCGGCGTTATAAGCAACTTTCTTCCTGATCCTAAGATTCCAGCTCATAGCCCCGTCTTCGGTCCTTCCGCTCATACTGTGCTCAGACAGGAAGCAATCACCAGCAACTATCCTCATCTGCCTGTCAACAGTATAAGATTCAACCTCACTCATAGGTATATATCTCTCCATGATACTCTCAGCAAATGCACCACATCTTACCAAAGTGTAGCTTGGCACAACACCGCGACCACGCTTAACTTCATCCCACCCCATGGTAGGATTGATTATGAGATACTCCACAAAGAATACCTTTTCCTTGCCCGTTCCATCTTCATATCGGGTAAATGTATGCCAGTACCGGTCATATCCATCCTCAGCATACGAGCCTGTAAGCTGACACTTATTCTTATCAAAATCAAATCTGTTAAACATAAAAAGCCTAATTCCACCCCCATATCACATAATAATATCCAATCTCCGACTAAGATAGTAAACAGGCTGTCGGGTCAGATGACCAAACAGCCGTTGTTTTATCATTCAAGATTCTTATCATATATGGCGCGTTCGCCACCTATATACTTAGGTCGAACTCTTGCACACACGACATGTGCATCGCCTATTGTATTGGTCTCAACCCTTACAGGTACTGCAACACTCTTAAGATGCATACCGATCAAAGTATCACCTATATCTATACCCGCATCTGCCTTGATGTGCTCTACCACAACAGGCTCATGCATAGTCGCATATGCGGCTGTCGCAAAAGCACCGCCCGCATGTGGATGAGGCACAACATTGACTATCTCAAGGCCAAGGCGCTTTGCAACCTCTGCCTCGACTACTATAGCTCTGTTGAGGTGCTCACAACACTGTGCCGCCACATGTACACCTTCCTCGGCAAATTCGTTATAGAGCGTCTTGAAGATTATGTTGCCTACCTCTTCATTAGAAGCAGTTCCGATTCTCTCATGCATAACCTCACTGGTTGAACAACCAACAACTACCACATCATCCTTCTTGAAGTTACATACAGATACAAGTTCTTTTACAAGTACGAGACACTGATCAGCAATAATTTCATCAATAGAAATATTAGTATCCATAACAGACCTCCAATCTAAGAGTTAGGCAATTAGAATTCTCTATAAAGTGGATACTTGTCAGTAAGTCCCTTAACAAGAGCCATAGCCTGATCTCTATTCTTCTCAACATCATTAACAAGCAAAGAAATAGCTTCTGCTACAACGTCCATATCTGCTGTGTTGAAACCTCTTGATGTAACAGCTGCAGAACCAAGTCTTACACCACTTGTTACAAATGGCTTCTGTGGATCGTTAGGGATAGCATTCTTGTTACATGTGATGTTAGCAGCATCAAGAAGCTTCTCAACTTCCTTACCTGTAACACCCTTATTTACAAGGTTAACAAGCATAAGGTGATTATCTGTACCACCTGATACAAGATCAAAACCTCTGTTCATAAGACCATTAGCAAGAGCCTGTGCGTTATCAACGATACCCTTTGCATATACCTTGAAGCTGTCATCCAAAGCTTCCTTGAAGCAGACAGCCTTAGCAGCGATAACATGCATAAGCGGACCACCCTGAATACCAGGGAATACAGCCTTGTTGAAGTTAAACTCCTTAGCAAGCTCTGCATCCTTCATAAGGATCATACCACCTCTTGGTCCTCTCAAGGTCTTATGTGTAGTAGTAGTAACTACATGTGCATAAGGGATTGGGCTTGGATGCTGACCACCAGCAACAAGACCAGCGATATGAGCCATATCTACCATGAGATAAGCGCCAACTTCATCAGCGATTTCTCTGAATCTCTTGAAATCTATAGTTCTTGAGTAAGCAGAAGCACCTGCAAGGATCATCTTAGGCTTGCACTCCTTAGCTATTCTAAGAACTTCATCATAATCGATGAAACCATCATCATTAACACCATAAGGAACTACGTTGAAGTACTTACCTGACATGTTAACAGGAGAACCATGTGAAAGGTGTCCGCCATGTGCAAGATTCATACCCATAAATGTATCGCCCGGCTCCAAGAGACCGAAGAACACTGCCATGTTGGCCTGTGCACCTGAATGTGGCTGAACATTAACATACTCACAATCAAAAAGCTTCTTAGCTCTCTCGATAGCAAGTTCTTCAACAACATCAACATACTCGCAGCCACCATAGTAACGCTTGCCAGGATAACCTTCAGCATACTTGTTGGTAAGTGTTGAACCCATAGCTGACATAACAGCCTTAGATACAATATTCTCAGACGCGATAAGCTCTATATGACTATTCTGTCTGTCTGTCTCGTCCTGAATAGCCTTAGCTATCTCAGGATCATAGTTACGTACTTCATCAAATGAAAACATATGATTCCTCCCATGTAAAAATATCTTTTTTAATGTTAGCACAAAACTGTCAAAACGTCAAGATTTCTATATCACAACTTTATTATTCCCATTGCCATAAGAAGAAGCACCATAAGAAGTACAGGTGCTACATACTTAACCATAAGTACATACAGTCCCTTTCTTCCGAACTTCTCACCATTCTTAGTCGCCTCATCATAAACCATCTTCGGCTTAACTACCCAGCCTACGAGTATACATGTAGCTATAGCTACTATAGGCATGAATATGTTGTTACTGATATAGTCAAGGATATCGAGTATCTGTGCTTTAGCGCCATTTGGAAGAGTAACCTCAAACTTGAATATGTTATAGCCAAAGCATACTACCACGCCTATGATAAGCGCAAGCAAAGTCTCGATAACTGTAGCCTTGCTTCTGCTCATCTTGGTCTTATCCATAAAACTTGACACAACTGCCTCAAGAACAGACATACCACTTGTAACAGCTGCAAAAAGTACCATTGCAAAGAAAAGAGCTCCAACTACATTGCCCGCCGACCCCATCTGCATGAATACCTTAGGCAGTGTCACGAACATAAGTGAAGGTCCACCTGCCATTCCTTCTTTTCCTAAGAATACATATACAGCAGGGATAATCATAACGCCTGCTAAGAAAGCTACGAGTGTATCGAAGATCTCAATCTGATTGATAGACTTATTAAGATCAGCATCATCTGGCATATATGAACCATAAGCAACAAGTATACCCATAGCAACACTCAAGCTATAAAAAAGCTGTCCAAGTGCATCCATAAGAGTTGTCGCAAACTTCTTCAGAGTAAGCCCTTCAAAATCTGGTATAACATATACCTTAAGTCCCTCAAGACCATTACGTGTAACCTTACTACCATCATCAAGTGTCTGAGTAGATGACAAAGTAAGTGAATATACAGCTATAAGGATAACAAGAACTACAAGGACTGGCATGATAATCTTAGAGCTCTTCTCTATACCCTTGCCTACGCCAAGATATATGATTATCGCACATGCAAACAAGAATATAAGCATATATATTACCGGCTCAGTCTTATCAGAGATAAAGTTACCAAAGTACCCATCACTTGCCGCAGCATCACCATTGCCAGTAGCAAAAGCCACAAAGTACTTGATGACCCATCCACCGATAGCCGCATAATACGGCATGATCATAAAAGGTACTATACTTGCAAACACGCCTATGAACCCCCACTCCTTGCTTATCTTGCTATAAGCAGTAAGGGGACTCTGCTTCGTCTTACGTCCTATGGAGACCTCTGTTATCATGAGTGCAAAGCCAAATGTTAAGGCAAGAGCAAGGTATATCACCAAAAAAAGACCTCCACCATCCTTTGCCGCCAGATACGGAAACCTCCATATATTGCCAAGACCAACAGCACTGCCTGCCGCAGCGAGCACGAAGCCTATCGAACCACCGAATTTACTTCTTTTCTCTTCCATCTTCTCCTCCGATCACATAAGTGAACTAAAAAATATACATTCATGATACCACTTTTCGCCAATTTAGTCAAGGTTCCCATCTTGTAAATAGCAACCAAAAATGCTATAATACACTAGAGAAAGAATGGAGGAATATGTATGTCAGTTATTACATTCGGCGAGATCCTATTGAGACTTTCGCCAGACAACAACGAAAGATTCACACAGTGTCACTCATTTGAGGCAGTTTACGGCGGTGGCGAAGCCAACACAGCAGTCAGCCTTGCATGTCTCGGAGTTGACGTATCCTATGTTACCAAGCTCCCTACCCACTCTATCGGTCAGAGCGCTGTCAATTCCCTCAGAGAATACGGAGTTGACATCAGCAAGATCACAAGAGGCGGCGATCAGATCGGTATATACTTCTTAGAGAAGAAGACAAGCCAGAGACCTTCATGCGTCATCTACAACCGTTCAGGCTCTGCCATGTCACTTGCTAAGGCAGAAGACTTTGATTGGGACAAGATATTTGACGGTGCTACGTGGTTTCACTTCTCAGGTATCACTCCTGCTCTCTCTGACGAAGTAGCAGACATATGCCTCACAGCCTGCAAGAAGGCACGAGAAAGAAATATAACAGTCAGCTGCGATCTTAACTACAGAAGTAAGCTTTGGAGCAGCGAGCGCGCTCACGAGGTTATGTCGAAGATCTGTCCTTACGTAGATATATGTATCGCCAACGAAGATGATGCTGTAGGCATCTTCGGACTTGACGCTTCAGAAGCTTCTGAGGAGAAGAATCTCTATATTGCCAAGGAGCTCACCAGAAGATACGGTTTTAAGTCAGTTGCATCTGTATGGAGAACCGAGACTTCTATAACTACATTCAAGCTTCAGAGCATGCTCTACACAGGCGGCGAAGCTTATTACAGCAAAGAATACTTCATGCACATACTCGATTATATCGGAGCCGGAGACGCTTTCTGTGCAGGACTTATATACAGTTATCTTAACAATTACGATCCAAAGAAGATGATCGAATTTGCCAACGCAGCAAGCTGCTTGAAGCACACTGTAAGCGGTGATTTCAATCTTGTGACCAAGGAAGAGATCAACCATCTCGCATTTGGCAGCTCAGGCAACGAAGTAAGCAGATAAAAAGGAAAAAACAGGTTTTGATTCATAGAAAATTTATGCGAACAAGACAATTGATACCGGGCATGAAGATTGACCAGGCTGTTGTAGATCGTATGGGACGTATCCTCATCAAGAGGAATACCGAACTTGACGAATATCTCATCGACAGTCTTATTAAGCTTGGCATCATGACCGTCTACATACAGGAGGGTGAATACGAACCTGACGATTACCTAAGTATAACAAGCCAGAAGGCTCTTAACGAGATCGAGAAGAACAGAAAAGACGACCCGCCGAAGTTATCTATAAGTGACAGTGTACGTTCAAGGATTGCAACAGGCATACAGGCCATATACAACAATTCTAATTCCGAGGAGATGACAAGTCAGACTATCTCCATCACTGATTCGCTCATGGAAGCCATAGACCAGAACGACGCTATGGCTATCGACATAGGAGCTCTTAAGACAAGCGACGAATACACTTTCAAGCACTCAGTCGATGTAGCTACCATATCCATGATACTTGCCAAAAATCAGGGCATGAATCAGCAACAGGTCCATGAGATTGGCATAGCGGGACTTCTTCACGATCTCGGTAAGACTCAGATTCCACCCGAGATTCTCAACAAGCCTGCAAGGCTTGACGAAGCCGAATTCGAGATCATGAAAAAACACCCTGTATACAGCTACAGGATGATCGAACATAATGATTCATTTTCTAAAGATGTGAAACTTGCTGTGTTGCAGCATCATGAGAAAACCAACTGTACCGGTTATCCAATTGGTTGCGGCGCAAGCGATATCACTCCTTACGCAAAGATTCTATCTGTTGCGGATATCTATGATGCACTCATAACCGAGAGGCCATACAAGTCAGCTTACTCGCAACGCGACGCGGTAGAGATGATCATGTCCATGACTGGAGAATTAGACTTCAACGCGATCAATACATTTATGCACAGCATGATACTCTATCCTGTTGACAGTATAGTAACACTCAGTAACGGTGAAATCGCAAGAGTTGTCAAGAACACACCAGACTACATATTAAGACCGACTGTTGTCGGCTTAAAAAGCGGAAAGGTCTACAACCTCGGTGAAGACCTTTCATGTGCCAGTATTATTATCCTTTGATGCACTTTTTGGAAACACATCTCTTATGACGGCTCCGAAAAGTGCTTCTTTTATATCGGGGTTATCTTTTCTAAGATTGGCTATGAGCCTCTTCATATCCTCTCTCTTGGTCTCTCCATCCGCAGGACACAGGTTCCTGACAACAGGGAGGTCATACTTGTTCTTAAAGCCAACTATCTCAGCTTCGTTCACATACAGAAGCGGTCTTATCAGGGTAAGTCCTGTCTTATCCCAATATGTTTTCGGTGCAAATGTATGAATACGTCCCTCATACATAAGTGACAAAAGAAGCGTTTCAATAAGATCATCCTTGTGATGCGCATAAGCTACTTTGTTGCAGCCAAGCATAATTGCCTTCTTGTTAAAAGCGCCCTTTCTCATCTTAGCACACAGTGCGCACGGATTAGTCTCTTTCCTTATATCAAACACAATCTCATATATGTCAGTTTTTACGTAATGATAATTAACTTCTAACTTATCACACAGGCTCTCTACCATAGAAAAATCCATGCCATCTATCCCAAGACCGACAGTTATAGCCTCTATCTCAAAGTGCTTCGGATAGAATCGCCTTAAACCGGCGAGAGCATACAGAAGTGTAAGGCTATCCTTACCGCCTGAGATACCGACCGCTATCCTGTCACCCTCATCTATGAGACCGAATTCATCTACAGCTTTCCTTGTAAGACTGTATAATCTCTGCAATTCCATTAATCTATATTACCTTCCATGATTATCTTGGCTTTTTTACACACGGCAAGTACCGGCTTATATAAGACAAGAGCTATTATAAAATTACTTACACAGTGGATTATATCAAAAGGAATACCTGCTATCCACCACGTCACCTGCATACTTAACCCGCCTATGAAGTAATACGGTATACTGCATAATAATCCGAAAAAAAGGCCATAAAAGCCCGATAATACAGTATAGAACATATATCCGGCCCAGCGCCTTGTAAGAAGCACTACAGTTATCAAAAGAGGCCATATATAGAGATACATGATGACCCAATTGTGAACGCCCCATACGAAAGTCTCAAGGATCGTAAAGCATACAGATATTATATATGTTTTCTTACCAAAAACATATGCATATACTATAAAGAGCAGTGTAACAAGCTCCGTATTCGGAAGAAATTCAAGGATCCGCTTGCACGTAAAAAGCACGCCAAGCAGGATCCCCATAAGTGTGATATCTTTAATTCTCTGACTTTTCATATACAAACTTGTATGTAGCCTTATCTGTTACAGGCTGTTGATCTGCACCAAACTGACCATAGGCAAAATCCTTATCAGATGCTTCCTTGACATATATAGCCCAGTAAGCCTTATCCTTATCATAGTTTGCCTCTACGTCGTTGACCTTCTCAATATATAAGCCGTATGTAGATGTACTTCCTGAATATGTGAACTTCTTGTCACCTGACTTATCCTTAGTAGCCTTAACAAGTTCATCCATAGCTTCCTTCAAGAACTTAGCATCTGTATCAAGCTTATAGCTTGATGTCTTACCATCTTTGTTGACAACTTCGATAGCGATTGACTTACCACCCTTAGTAGTCTTAGATTCAGGACCAAACTTTGAGTAAACTATCGCAAATATGCCTACACATAAAACAAGTGCGCATATAGCAGCTATGATCATCTTGAGATTGAATTGGTTTTTCTTTGTTTCCATTGTAAAAAATCCTCCTTTATTTGAAACACATCAAGTATAACACAAGCAACTTTATAATGCCATAGTTTTTTTAATCATTCTTGACATATCCTTCACCCTTGCACCATATACATACTCCGCTGCCCTCACATGCTAAGCAAAGTCTTATACCTGTACCGTGACATATGTTACATTCATTCTTTCCTGTTCCATTGCACTTATCACATATGCCTGTGTAGAGTGTTCCGTCACACTGCATACACTCACCGCGAGTACAGCTGTTACACTTAACCTTGTTGGTTCCATGACATGCCATACAGTTTTGATCACTGCCATGGCACAACTCGCACGGCAGATAACCATCGCCGTGACAGTGCCAGCACTTGCCATCTCCACAGCTGCATCTCATACGACCTTCGCCGTTGCACTGAGAACAATCAAGGTAACCATTGCTGCAGTAATCATCTACCATCTTACCTGTTCCGCCACAGCGGTCACATACACCAGAAGTTCCACATGCTGTACACTTGTGATAACCTTCTCTTTCTTCTATGTAGCCATCAGGATGAGATGTACCCTGGTCTTCATGATG
>DOVJ01000173.1 GCA_003520145.1 Eubacterium sp. | reverse complement strand
CAACACAGGCGTTGGAAGCAAAGGACCTCGTGTTCCATTCGTAAAGTTCCTAACCGAAGAAGAAAGTCTTGAGTATACCAAGGAAAAGGTTATGGCATATACATTAGACTAAGTACTATCTAAGCAACTTAAAGGGAGGTGTAGAAACCTCCCTTTTTGTTATTGCTATGATGTTAGCCAATATGAAAGGCTGAAAAAAACTATCACGTGGACGATTCGCAAGATTTCGTCATCTTTTTGCAAGTTCGCTGCAAGTGCGGGCGAACTGTTTGTCTCAACAGCCACTGCTTGCAATCATAGGATAATAAAATGCCAGTAATGCGTGCTTGTACGCAATTACTGGCACTTTTGTTGTTTTCACTTTTTGGTTGGCTAAGAAAAACCTTCTGGTTGCCATAAAGTAAAAAATAAAAAGCAATTGACAGGACGATTCGCGAGATTTCGTAATACTTGAGCGTGCTAATGCAAAGCCCGAAGCACTGTTTGAGTGCTCGAAGAGCACGAGTTTGCGAGAGGGCTTTGCCAATTGATGCACGCGAAAGTATAGAAATCGACACGTGTCCTGGCAATTGCTTTTTATTATCTGATTACTCGTTTACAGCATCACAGAGTATCTTAAGACCCTTCAGAAGCTCATCATCAGGTATAGTGAGTGCAGGCATGAGCTTAACGACTCTGTTGTCACGACCAGCCTTCTCAACTATGAGGCCATTGGCAAAACAGGTATCTGTTACTCTTGCGCACTTCTTGCCATCGCCCATATCTACGCCCCAGATAAGACCGATACCTCTTACTTCGTGATCCTTTATGTTGCTTGTGAGATAGTCTCTCATGATAGCTTCTTTTCTCTTAGTCTCTGCTTCGAGGTTGTTATCCCTGATGAATTCTATAGCGGCCTTGGCAGCAACCATAGATAACTGGTTACCTCTGAAGGTTCCGTTATGCTCACCAGGATTGAATACGTCTATCTCAGGCTTCATAAGTGTGAGAGCAAAAGGAAGACCGTATCCACCGATAGACTTAGAAAGAACAACCATATCAGGTACGATATCTGCACGCTCGAAAGAGAAGAATGTGCCACTTCTTAAGCAGCCTACCTGAATATCATCCACTATGAGAAGAATATCGAATTCATCGCAGAATGCTCTTAATCTCTTGAGGTAATCCACGTCTAGTGCCCATATTCCGCCTTCTGCCTGAATAGTCTCTATGATGATAGCTGCAGGCTTTTCTGCTGCAGAGTGATCATCTGTAAGGAGTAATCTCATGTAGTCGATTGTATCGAAGTCCACCATGTATGGAGCAGGGATGTGTGTTACAAACTGAAGTGGAACACCAGCGCCCTTTCTTGAATCGAAATCAGATGTAAGGCTTACAGAACCGAGTGTCATACCGTGAAATGCGCCCATCAAAGCCCAGATCTGGCATCTCTTTTTTACTTTTCTTGCAAGCTTAAGTGCTGCTTCTACGCCGTTAGTTCCTGTTGGACCCGGGAACATGATCTTATAATCTAAGTTACGAGGCTTAAGAATATCGTTCTCGAAAGCTTCTATGAAGAGGGCCTTAGGCTCTGTCATCATATCGAGAGAATGTATTATTCCGTCCTCTTCGAGATAATTGATCAACTTTTCTTTGATGTATGGGTTGTTGTGGCCGTAATTGACTGCTCCGGCACCACACCAGAAGTCGATATACTCCTTGCCGTCAACATCTGTGATTATCGAACCCTTAGCTTTCTTGAATACAGAAGGAAAACATCTGCAATAAGATCTTACATTAGATTCGTATGTTTCAAATATGTTCTTATATAAGTCACTCACTTTATCTACCTCTTTTTTTAATTCAATGCGGTGTTTTACGCAAACACTCTAGCCTTTAGAATATCACAATCAGATATGAAAATCAATGGTTTTTCTTTACATTTTTCGAGGGATGTGGTACGATATACATGTATTAGTTTTTGCGGAGGATACATACATGGAAAGTTATAAGAGTGAGTTCATAGAATTCATGGTGGATTGCAATGTATTGAAGTTTGGTGATTTTGTTACCAAGAGCGGAAGGCAGACTCCTTTCTTCGTTAATACTGGTTTTTACAGAACGGGTAGCCAGTTGAAGAAGCTTGGAGAGTATTATGCTAAGGCTATTTATGCAAAGTTTGGCACTGATTTTGATGTGCTTTTTGGGCCTGCATATAAGGGAATACCGCTTACAGTTGCGACCTGCATAGCATTTTCCGAGATGTATGGTAAGGATATAAGATATTGTTCTAACAGGAAAGAAATCAAGGATCATGGTGATAAGGGTATATTGCTCGGAAGCCCTATAGAAAAGGGTGACAGAGTGGTTATCATCGAGGATGTTACTACTGCTGGCACTTCTATAGCTGAGACTTATCCTATAATCAAGTCTTTTGAAGATGTCACTGTTAAGGGTCTGTGCGTATCTGTTGATCGTATGGAGAGAGGAAGCAGTGAAAAGAGCGCACTTTCACAGATCAGGGAAGATTATAACATGGAGACAACTGCTATAGTTACTATGGCAGAGGTTGTTGAGTGCCTCTACAACAAGGAAGTAGGCGGCAAGGTTGTTATCGATGATACTATTAAGGCAGCTATTGACAAGTATTATGAGACTTACGGAGGTAAGAACTGATGAATGAGAAGATATATAAGAGGATTAAGAGAACAGGTGCTGTATCGCTTATATTCGGTATCATCAACATAGTTGTTGGTATTGGCGTAGGCGTTGTTATGATTGTTAACGGTGCAAAGCTTCTTGCTACAGAGCCTGACACATTGCTTTAATATTATGGCGAAGTATAAGTTTACTGACAAGAATCATTCTGAGGGCGGTGTCCTTTCGTGCATTATGGGACTTGCATCCATAGTGGTGTTAGGCGTTGCAGTGTATATAAGCTTTAATAATAACGGAGAGGCGAGTGCCATAGTCGGTGATATGGCACTGGCTTCCTTTTTGCTTTCTTTTTTTGGCCTTGTGATAGGACTTGTCAGTTATAAAGAGCAGGATAAGTATTATCTTTTCTCGCACATAGGAAGTCTGTGTTGCGGAATCATGGCTATACTCCTTGTTCTTATATTTTTAATGGGTATGTAATATGTGTATGGAATTGAATGAGATGATAGAAACCAGATATGAGCTGGCGATAGAAAGAATAAGAGAGATCGGCCTGTCCGATGAAACTGGTGTATATAAGGATTACTTTGATGCTGCATCAGGGTTCATCCTGAAGCTTGATCATATATACAGGCTTAGGAGAGAGGGCAAGTATGAGGGGCTTTCAATTGAGGAGTTGAAGAACCTGAATCATGGGCTATATGAGGATATCCTGGATGGCGAATACGAAAAGAGTTTTGCAAATCCTGATTATTGTGAAAAGTGTTATGGTAAGGATATGGGAGCGCTCCTTTGTGTTTTGTATACAGAGGTTAGAGCTTGCATAGCTTTTTGCTTTGAGGATAAGCGCGAAGCTTATACGGCGGTTTTGGAGCTTTTTATACAGGTGTATTGTGAGTGTGCAGCTGATGCTGCTGCTAAGGATGTGCATGATACCATATATTGGCATATAAGCGATTACTGTGATGTTATCTTAGCTGACCGTGTATATGAGCAGGTGTCAAAAGAGCCTTCCGAGGCGGTTGATATCGTCATGAACGCTGATTTATCAGACCTTCGCTACCTCTATTATTACGGTGAATATATATCGGATATTGAGCTTGAGACTGCGAAGTATATGAACAAGCTTCCTAAAGAGGTTGTAGATAATCTTGCCGATACATTTGTGAATGGTTATGTGCGAGGCTTTGAGCTGACCGGTAAGGACATAACTATCAAAAATGTATGCGATATCCGCTATAACTTAGGTTTCGAGAGAATTATCAGAAGCGCTGTTAAGAAGCTTGAAGCGGTGCCACTTAAGCCGGTTATCTACAGGGGGGCTCTTGATATAATCAACAGAGGTGATCAGAGGATAGGTTATGTATCGTGCAGTGCAAATCGCCAGTTTGATTATGATCACAGACATGATATCGCACTTTTTCTTGATAAGGAGTTGAACGATAGAAGGCTTGCTGTTATTAAGGCAACTTATGAGGCTCATAAGGAAGAAGCCAGAGGTTATGCGGGTCCTGCTGTCTTAGAGGTGTTCGGAGAGAGTGTATTTGAGCCTGCTAATAAGGAGTCTGCTATTAAGTACGATTCTAAGACTTCTAAGTACAGGCTTGACTATATGGTGGGTAAGGGTAATCTTGTGAACGAATACATACATTCGGATGAGAGAAGCTTTACTATCATGGCCCTGCCACTTCCTTGTATAGGTAAGGATTTTGAGAAAATCTTTGATGAAGTTGTGAAACTGAATACTCTTGAGCAGAGCGAATATGAGAGGATACAGAATATCATCATAGATGTCCTTGATGAATCTGATTATGTGAGGGTCAAGGGTATGAATGGTAACAGAACGGACCTTAGGGTTTCACTTATGAGGCTTGAGAACCCTGAAAGTGAGACTAAGTTTGAGAATTGTCTTGCAGACGTTAACATTCCTCTTGGCGAGGTCTTCACATCGCCTAAGCTGTCCGGGACATGTGGTGTGCTGCATGTTAAGAGGGTTCATCTTGAGGGTGTAGAATATAAGGACCTTGAGATACATTTTGAAGATGGCTTTACTAAAAAGGTAAGCTGCGGTAATTATGAAGGCGAAAAGGGCGCGAAGTTTATTCGCGATAATATTCTCTTTGATCATGATTCGCTTCCGATGGGAGAGTTCGCGATCGGAACTAACACTGTTGCTTATACTATGGCAAGACACTATGGCATAGAGAAGTACATGCCTATACTTATCGCAGAGAAGACGGGACCTCACTTTGCTGTTGGTGATACATGCTATAGCAGGTCGGAGGATATCAGGGTTTATAATCCTAACGGCAAAGAAATCGTGTCAAGGGATAACGAGCATACTTTGAAGTACAGGAAGGATGCTCCTAAGAAGGCATACTTCAACTGTCATACGGATATCACGATTCCTTATGATGAACTGGGTGAGCTGTGTGCTGTAAAAAAGGTTGATGGTAAGGAAGAAGTGACAACAATCATAAAGGACGGAAGATTTGTGCTTGATGGGCTTTCACTTCTGAATGAGCCTCTTGACTGATTGAGTGTTTTTATGTATAATAATAAGCGGGTTGCTATGACCATCATTATATCGCGCGATTGCGCTAAGGAGGATTTATGCCAAAAGTAGGTATAGTTATGGGCAGTGATTCTGATCTTGAGATCATGAGTAAAGCTGCGCAGTTACTTGAAAAGTTCGGTATTGATTACGATATGACTATTATATCGGCTCACAGGATGCCAGATATATTCTTCGATTATGCTAATTCTGCTAAGGATAAGGGATATAAGGTTATAATCGCTGGTGCAGGCGGTGCGGCTCACCTTCCTGGTATGGCTGCAGCTATATTCCCACTCCCGGTTATAGGAGTTCCTATACATACAAAGTCACTCGGAGGAGTTGATTCGCTTTACTCTATAGTTCAGATGCCAAGTGGTATACCTGTTGCTACAGTTGCTATCAATGGCGCGGCTAATGCAGCTATACTTGCGGCTAAGATGCTTGCAATCTCTGATGATGAGCTTCTTTCGAAGATAGAAGCATATAAGGATGAACTTAAGAGTTCGGTTGTTGCAAAGAAGGAAAAGATAGAAAAAATCGGATATGCAGAATATCTCAATCAAGGAAAGTAGGAGGCATAATTAAGATGGATTACAAGAACGCTGGTGTTGATATAGAGGCAGGTTATAAGGCTGTCGAACTCATGAAAGAGCATGTTAAGAAGACTATGAGACCTGAAGTTTTAGGTGGTCTTGGCGGTTTTTCCGGAGCTTTTTCTTTGGCTTCTTTCATGAACATGAAGAAACCTACTTTGGTTTCGGGAACAGATGGTGTAGGAACCAAGCTTAAGCTTGCATTTCTTATGGATAAGCATGATACAGTAGGTATCGATTGCGTAGCTATGTGTGTGAATGATATCGCATGTGCAGGTGGTGAGCCTCTTTTCTTCCTCGATTATGTTGCTTGTGGCAAGAATTATCCAGAGAAGATTGCTACTATCGTTAAGGGTGTTGCTGAAGGATGTCTTCAGTCTGAGTGTGCTCTTATCGGTGGTGAGACTGCAGAGATGCCAGGCTTCTATCCTGTTGATGAATATGATCTTGCAGGCTTTGCTGTAGGTATCGTAGATGAAGCTGAACTTATCACAGGTGCTAATATTAAGCCAGGCGATGTCCTTGTTGGTATGAAGTCTTCAGGTATCCACAGTAACGGATTTTCACTTGTTCGTAAGGTATTCTCTGTGAATGAGAAGTCTTTGCAGGTTCATTATGATGAACTCGGAAGAACTCTTGGAGAGGCGCTTATTGAGCCTACTAAGATCTATGTTAAGGCTTTGAAGGAGATTAAGAAGTCAGGCGTTGTTGTTAAGGGTTGTTCACATATCACAGGTGGTGGTTTCTATGAGAATATTCCTAGAATGCTTCCTGATGGCATAGCTGCTAAGGTCGAGAAGAACAGTTACGATATTCCGCCTATCTTCAAGATGCTCAGCAAAGAGGGCGATGTAGAAGAGCATATCATGTACAATACATTTAACATGGGTATTGGTATGGTACTTGCTCTTGATAAGAACGATGTTGATAAGACTGTTGCTGCTATTAAGGCTGCAGGTGAAGCGCCTGTCATACTCGGTGAGGCAGTCAGTGGCGAAAAGGGAGTTATATTATGCTAAAAATCGCTGTATTGGTATCCGGTGGCGGAACCAATCTCCAGGCTATAATCGATGCTATTGATGGCGGCCGTATAACTAATACTGAGATTGCTGTTGTTATAAGTAACAATCAGAATGCTTATGCTCTTACAAGGGCAGAGAACGCTGGTATAGAGCATAAGTGTATCAGTCCTAAGGATTATGAGAACAGAGCTCTTTTTGAGGATGCTCTTCTTGAAACTATTGACAGTTATTCGGTGGATCTTATCGTACTTGCAGGCTTTTTAGTTGCTATTCCTGCAAAGATGGTTGAGAAGTATGAGAGAAGGATTATCAATATCCATCCTTCGCTGATTCCTTCTTTCTGTGGCAAGGGTTATTATGGACTCAAGGTTCATGAAGCTGCCCTTAACAGAGGCGTTAAGGTCAGTGGTGCAACCGTTCACTATGTGGATGCCGGTATGGATACTGGTCCGATAATACTGCAGAAGGCTGTCAGTGTTGAGCCGGGCGATACACCTGAAGTGTTGCAAAAAAGGATCATGGAGCAGGCTGAGTGGGTTATTCTTCCGCAGGCTATCAATATGATCGCGAATAATATTATATAAAGCAAAGGATTTGTCATATGAAGGTTTTAGTTGTAGGCAGTGGCGGTAGAGAACATGCTATCTGTGCTAAGATTCGTGAAAGTAAGAAGGTCGATAAGATATATTGTGCACCGGGCAATGCCGGTATAGCTTCAGTAGCTGAACTTGTTGATATTAAGGCTATGGAATTTGAGAAGCTTGCTGATTTTGCTGTTTCTAACGGTATAGACTTAACAGTTATCGGCATGGATGATCCGCTTGTCGGCGGAATCGTCGATGTGTTTGAGGAAAGAGGCCTTCGTATATTCGGACCTAGAAAGAATGCCGCTATACTTGAAGGATCCAAAGCATTTTCAAAGGATCTCATGAAGAAGTATGATATTCCTACAGCGGCTTATGAGACTTTTGATGATCCTGAGGCTGCGCTTGAGTATATTAAGAGCGCACCTTTGCCTACTGTTTTGAAGGCTGATGGTCTTGCGCTCGGTAAGGGTGTTCTTATATGCAATACTAGAGAAGAGGCTATAGAGGGCATCAAGACTCTGATGGTTGATAAGCAGTTTGGAACTGCTGGTGATAAGATCGTTGTTGAGGAATTCATGACAGGAAGAGAAGTGTCTGTATTGTCCTTTGTTGACGGTAAGACTATTAAGATCATGACTTCTGCACAGGATCATAAGCGTGCTGGAGATGGTGACACAGGTCTTAATACAGGAGGTATGGGTACATTCTCACCGAGTCCTTTCTATACAGCAAAAGTAGATGAATTCTGTAAGAAGTACATATATCAGGCTACTGTTGATGCGATGGCCAAGGAAGGCAGAGAATTCAAGGGAATCATATTCTTTGGTCTCATGCTTACTCCTAATGGACCTAGGGTTCTTGAGTACAATGCAAGATTCGGTGATCCTGAGACTCAGGTTGTTCTTCCGCGTATGAAGAATGATATAGTTGAAGTATTCGAAGCGTGTATAGATGGCAAGCTTGCAGATATAGATCTTCAGTTTGAAGATGATGCTGCAGTTTGTGTAGTTCTTGCATCTGATGGATATCCGGTGAGCTATAAGAAGGGCTATCCGATCAAGGGCCTTGAGAATTTTGAAGGCAAAGATGGTTTTTATGTATTCCACGCAGGTACTGCTTTCAAGGACGGCGAGATCGTGACTAACGGTGGTCGTGTACTTGGCGTTACTGCTAAGGGCAAGGATCTTAAGGAAGCGAGAGCCAATGCATACAAAGCAACCGAATGGATTGATTTTGAAAACAAATATATGAGACATGACATAGGTCATGCCATAGATGAGGCTTGATTTTGAAAAAAGGTATAGGCAGATCGATTATTTCTATAATGCTTATTATAACCATGCTGCTGGGGCTTCTCCCCACCGGCATGGTACTTTGCGCTCAAAATGAATATGATGCGTATGAGAATTCCAAGGTTGGTATAATCTCTGATCCGGAAGGCTGGGTCAATGTAAGAAGCACACCGACCACCTCAACTAACTCGAATTTGACGGGATATGTCCTTGATTACATGGAAAGAGTTGAGGTCCTTGGCGAAGCAAAGGATTTAGTGAATGATTATATCTGGTATTATGTCAGATTCGTTAAGGATTCTGTGACAGTCAATGGTTTTGTTCGTGGTGACCTTATAAGAGTCATAGAGAACGCCAATCCTGAGGATCTTGAAGGAATATATAATGAGCTTATTGAGCTTGGCTTTCCTGAGAGTTATGCAAGGCCTCTTGCCGAGTTGAAGCTTGCTCATCCACAGTGGACATTCATACCTTATGATACCAATCTTAGCTGGGATACTATGCTCGCGCAGCAGAATGTATCTAGAAGAAAACTTGTAGACAATGATGATCCTGCTTCATGGAAATCTATAGAAAAGGGTTACTTTAATTATAAAACCAACTCATGGGTTATCATGGAGGGTAATACAAGAGTGCAGGCAAGCAACGATATAATCGCATATTATATGGATCCTCGTAATTTCTTTACAGATGGTCAGATATTTCAGTTTGAGATACTTGATTATAATCCTCTTGTACATACAGAAGAATCAGTTGAGAAAGCCCTTGCAGACTCCTTCATGGGAGGCGTTGTGATAGGAGAAGAGGCTAAGGGTGAAAGTGCAGAACTTACATATGCCAAGGCTTTGATAGGAATAGCTGCAAGTGCACATATCAGTCCTTTTTATCTCATAGGTAAGATAATAAGTGAGCAGGGAAGAAGCGGCACTTCGCCGCTTATAAGTGGAACTTATCCTGGATATGAGGGCTATTATAACTTCTACAACATAGGCGCTACAGGTGTTGGCAACACAGAAATCATAGTCAATGGTCTTACTTATGCTAAAGAGCATGGTTGGGACACGAGATATAAGGCTTTGTTTGCAGGAGCTAATTCTACTATATCTGATTATATAGAAAGAGGGCAGAATACGCTTTATCTTCAGGATTGGGATGCTGTTGATATTGCAAAGGGAAGCTGGCCAAGACAGTATGCACAGTATGTGTGGGATGCTGAACTGAATGCTTCTATGACAGCTTCTGATACATATTATAAGTTGGGTCTTCAGGACAGCCCTTTTGTGTTCTCTATACCGATATACAGTAACATGCCTTCTGAAGCGGTTACAAAGCCAACAGATGACAGGAATCCTAACTTCAAGTTAGGCAATATAACAGTTGATGGGTATAACTTTACACCTTCTTTTGATACCGATGTGACACAGTATTCACTTATTGTTCCGACTAATGTTTCTTCAATCAATATTACCGCAACACCTTATGCGTCTACTACTACAGTTGAGGGAGCTGGTGTGCGTCAGTTAGCTGAAGGCGATAACGTGATTGAGATAGTATCTACAGCCCAGAATGGTACGAAGCGTTCTTATTATCTCAACATCACGAGAAGTATCTCTATAGAGAATAACCTGTCGTATCTTGAATTGGATGGCCTAAGCCTATCGCCTGCTTTCTCGCCAAATGTATACGAATATACCGCAAAAGCTGACTATAGTAAGAGTAGTGTCGTAATCAAAGCTTCAGCGCAGGACGGCTACATAATAGAAGGTGCCGGAGAAAAAAGTCTTAATATAGGCGAAAACAGGTTCGTGATCAATGTATCAAGTCCAGATTCAGAGACTGTTACTTCATACAATATCACTATAACAAGAACTAACGAGGCTACATACACACTTGGTAATCTTAAGGTCAAGGATGATTATATCTATGGTCTTAATCCTTCATCAACTGTTATGAACCTTCGTAACGAGCTTATAGTTCAGAATGGTGATCTGGTTATATATAATAGTAAATCAGAGGCTGTGACTGATGATTCTCTGGTGTTAGGCACTGGTTACAGAGTGGAAGTAGTCGATAAGTCGGGAACGGTCAAGTTTTCAAAGCTTCTTGTGATATATGGTGATGTTAACAGTGATGGAAAGATAAGTCTTCTTGATTATGCTTTCTTTAAGAAGCATCTTTGGAAGGATCCTGAATTCACAGGAGTGTATCTTGAGGCGGCAGATGTCAGTCATGATGGCAAGGCTACTCTGTTTGATTATGCGATTCTCAAAAAATATATGTGGAAAGAAATAGATATAGCGCAGACTTATTAGAGATTAGAAAGGAATAATAATTGATTATGAGATCAAAAGTCTTTGGTGTGTTTTTGATAATGACCATGCTTTTTGTGGCACTTGTAAAGCCTGTCGATGTTCTTGCCGGTGATGCGGCAATCACAGTGTCGGTCAGTGGCGATGAATATGAGAAGGGCGAGACGTTCGAAGTTAGTGTCACTACAAGTTCGAGTGAAGAGATAATCGCATCTCAGTTCAATATAATATATGATTCATCTGTTTTTTCAGTTGATGGTTATGATGGTGTGATTGGTGTTATGCATGAAGATAACAGTGCACCTTTTACCAGTAAGACATCATCTTATACTTTCAGAGTCATCGGTACTGCACCTGATGGTTCAGCTATATCGATTGAGCTTGCGAATGAAGGCGTTGTCCTTAACTCTTTGGAGGTTGCCAACACTTCTACAGGTGGTGCAACAGTAAAAGCCATAGATCACAGGGCATCTGATAACGCCAATCTTTCATCGCTTTCTGTATCACATGGTTATCTTGATCCTAGTTTTTCTTCTGACAGAACAGACTATATGGTAAATGTTGATAATGGTGTGACATCAATCAATATAGATTGTCAGACTGCTGATGCTAATGCTAAGGTATCTTATAGTGCAGAGAGATTCCAGAATCTTTTTGTAGGTGAGAATACTGTTCCTATCACAGTTACTGCTGAGAATGGAAGCACTAAGGTATACTATGTGACTGTTATGCGTAAGGAAGGCGAGACTGAAAGGCCTACAGAGAAGGAAACGGAAGATGCTACCGAGAAGCAGACAACCACACAGGAGGCTACAACTAAGGCTGATGCTGCCAATACTTTGGTTACAGTTAATAATGTTCAGTATAAGCTAGTTACAGATATCTCTGATGTTAAGCTTCCAGAGGGCTATGAGATAGCTGTCAGCAAGTACGCATCTTCCAACATAAGTGTTGCGAGAAATTCAAAGATCAACGTAGATCTTGCTTATCTCTTAGACAGTAAGAATGTCGGCGCATTTTATGTATATGACAGTGCTAAGAAGACGTTTACCAAGTTTGTGACTCTTAAGAATAGCAATTCATCTGAACTTGTTGTCCTTGAGCCTGAAACAGCACTTAGCGGTTTTGCTAAAGAAAAGTTCACTCTTGATGGTCAGACTGTAAGTGCATATATCAGTAAGGATATCGATCAGGTATACTTCTTCTATGCTGTTAACAACAAGGGTGAGAGAGGCTGGTATTCTTACGATGCTAAGGAAGGAACGATCCAGAGAGCTTATTCTATAGGCTCACAGTCTATTGAGCAGATTACAACCAAGCCTGCAACAGTTGTAACAGGTTCTTCATCTGAGATAAGTTCTCTTAACAGCAAGGTTAAGAGCCTTGAGCAGCAGCTTCTTGAGAAGAACGGTAACCAGAAGAATTCATCTGTTCTTCCATGGGTTATCGCAGGACTTTTTGTAGTACTTGCTTTGGCAGTAGGTATATATGCTTATTCGCTCAACAAGAAGAATGAAGAGCAGGATGAACTTCTTACAAGTGCGATGGAGAAGATTAAGAAGCTCAATTACGAGGCTAGCGGTATATCGGTGCAGTCAGAAGAAAAGAACGATGGTCCAGAGATAGACTTCAGTGCCATAGGTCGGGAAGAAGCCGGATTCGAAGTTCCTGTTACAAGAGGTGATGTTGATCTTAATGATGAGAAGGTTATGAGTGAAATCGATAAGGCTCTGAAAAACATAGCAGAGATAGATGATGAATTATAAGATGGGATGATATATGAATTACAAATATACTTTTTTGGCAAAAAAGATAATCGATAAGATGTCTGTTATAGCAAAAGAAAGAGATGATGGGTTTGTTGAAACCCAGCATCTTCTTCTTGCTTTGCTTTCTTTAGAAGAGGGTGTAGCATATAACGCATGTCAGGAACATGGTATAACTTATGATGCGGTTGTTTCGCACATAGAATATACTTCAAAACAGGACCATAAGGTAGGACTTGCGGAAGCGAGCGTAGGTGGCGAGTATTCTCCTATGGTTGAAAAGGTTCTTTCTAAAGCTGCGCAGATTGCGCAGAAGAGTGGATATCCAGAGATAGGATCTGAGCATCTTTTGCTAGCTATCATGTCGGTTCCGAATTGCACAGCATTTCAGGTTATAGATGAGATCACTAATTCAAACTGGCGCAATCTTACCAAGAGTGTGTTCCAGACTATGTCTCTTGCGCCTACGGTTGTCAGGGATATAGTTAAGAATATCATGATTGATAAGCCTGTAAGAAAGCAGGAGAATAACGGCTTTATAGAGAGATATACCCTTGATCTTACTAAGAAAGCAAGAGATAATCAGCTCGACGCAGTCATAGGCAGGGAAACAGAGACTGAGCGTATCCTACAGATACTGTGCAGAAGAACTAAGAACAATCCATGTCTCTTGGGTGAACCTGGTGTTGGTAAGACAGCTGTTGTTGAGGGACTTGCGTGGCGTATAGTGTCGCAGGACGTACCCAATGCTCTCAAGAATAAGAGAATTCTTACGCTAGACTTATCAGGCCTTGTGGCTGGATCTAAGTATCGCGGCGAGTTCGAAGAGAGAATTAAGAAGATTATAGCTGAGGTTAAGCAGGCTGGAGATATAATCCTGTTTCTTGACGAGATTCATACTATGGTTGGTGCCGGCAGTGCCGAGGGTACACTTGATGCTTCGAATATCCTTAAGCCTGCGCTTTCAAGAGGCGAGATTCAGATCATAGGTGCCACAACTTATTCAGAATATAAGAAGTATTTTGAGAAGGATGCTGCGCTTGAGAGAAGGTTTCAGCCTGTTGATATAGCTGAACCTACAGTTGACGAGGCTATAGAGATTCTTCGTGGAATCAAGGGATATTATGAGTCATATCATAATACTGTGATTACTGATGAGGCAGTTGTGCAGGCTGTTAAGTTGTCGAGTCGTTATATCAACGACAGACATCTGCCGGATAAGGCGATAGATGTTCTTGATGAGGCTGCTTCGCGTATCAGTATGTCAGATCAGAGACCAAAACAACTCAATGAATTAGATAAGGAGCTCAGAAAACTCGATAAGGAGAGAGAAGATCTTATCATAGCAGGTGAATTCGAAGAAGCCAAGTTAAAGAAGAAGGAAATCGCGAAGATCAGGAGAAAAGCGAAAAAGCTTGAGGCTGAATGGCTTAAGAAGAAAGTGGATTCTCATGGCGTCGGCGTTGACGAGGTATGTGAAGTCGTGTCTATGTGGACCAAGATCCCTCTTAGTAAGCTTGGAGTGAGTGAAACTGCTAAGCTTCTTGAACTTGACAATACACTTAAGAGTCATGTCGTTGCTCAGGATGAAGCTGTTACTGCGCTTGCTAAGGCGATCAGAAGAGGGCGTACAGGTATCAAGGATCCAAAGAGGCCTGTCGGTTCTTTCCTTTTCCTTGGTCCTACAGGTGTAGGTAAGACAGAACTTACCAAAGCGCTTGCAGATGCGCTCTTTGGAAGCCGTGATTCGATGATCCGCGTCGATATGTCAGAATATATGGAGAGTCACTCCGTTTCAAAACTTATTGGATCGCCTCCTGGATATGTCGGATTTGAAGAGAGGGGACAGCTTACTGAGAGAGTTAGAAAACATCCTTATTCAATCATCTTGTTTGATGAGATTGAGAAGGCGCACCCTGATATATTTAATGTGCTTCTTCAGATACTTGATGACGGTCACATAACTGATTCTACCGGAAGAAAGGTGGACTTCAAGAATACAGTCATAATCATGACATCAAATGCGGGTGCTGCTTCTATTGTTGCTCCAAAGCATCTTGGATTTGCTAATGTAGCTGATTCTAAAGCTGATTATGAGAAGATGAAATCCGATGTTCTTGATGAGATCAAGAAGATATTTAAGCCTGAATTTCTCAACAGAATAGATGACATAATAGTTTTCCATTCGCTTGAAAAATCAGATATGTACAAGATCATAGATATTCTGATAGCGGATCTTAATAAGATACTTGCAGAGAGTCTTAAGATATCAGTTGTGTTTGATGATGCTGCAAAGGGCTTTATCATCGATGAAAGCTATGATTCGAAGTATGGAGCAAGACCGCTTAAGCGTGCTTTGCAGAATAAGATTGAGGATGAACTGGCAGATCTTGTACTTAGTGGAAAAATCACAGAAGGCAAGAAGGTTCACATAACACTTAAGGATAAAAAGTTGGTTTTCAAAGTGAAAAAAAACTAGCATATTTGAGTGTGATACAGTATAATTGAATTAGGAGTATAAAACCCATAGGGGAAGAGAACCAAAGGAGGGCAACAAGATGCCTATAGTTAAAGAATTATTGAAGTCTGAGCAGGACGGAAGCTTAAGTTTTGGTAATTATGAATTATCTGAGAAGACTAAGCTTTCTGATTTTGAACATGCAGGTGATCTGTATAAAGTTAAGACTTTCAACGAGATAACGAAGCTTGAGAGGAACGGATTATTCGTATATGAGTCAGTTCCGGGAACCACAGTACTAGGATTCAAGGATACAGACAAGGGAGTTGAGTTTAGTGTAGAGGGTGCTGGCGATGCACAGATCACACTGGGGCTTTTAGAGAACACAGAATACAGCGTGTTTGTAAATGGTAGCAGTATTGGCAAGATGAGTACTAATCTTGGAGGAAAGCTTAATCTCAGCGTAGAGCTTTCTGCAAATGGTAAAGCTACAGTAAGAGTTGAGAAATAATTGATCTTGTTTATCAGGGAGCTTTCTGTTGAGCCAGGGAGCTCCTTTTTGTTGCACAAGACCGGCAAGC